>JBKEHQ010000056.1:0-7910 GCA_046710875.1 Candidatus Thalassarchaeaceae archaeon | reverse complement strand
TGATTATGGACAAAAACACAAGATAGAATTAGATAGAGCTAAGTCAAATATAACATATCTAAATTCTATAGGACACACCATAGATCATAAAATTATTGATATGCGTAATTCCTTTGAAATATTTGAATCAGCGTTACTAAATGACGATATAGATATCCCAGAGGGTCATTATGAAGAAGCTCAAATGAAACTTACAGTTGTTCCAAATCGGAATGCCATATTTTCTTCAATATTGTATGGTTATGCTATTTCATTAGTGAATAAATATAATTGTGAAGTAAAAATTGGACTAGGTGTACATTCAGGTGACCATGCCATATATCCTGATTGTAGGCCAAAATTTTATGAATCTATAAATACATCTTTCGCGTTGGGAAATTGGAAATCTGAAAAGGTTTCATTTTATTTACCATTTATTGAAGCAGATAAAACATATATATTAAAGGATATAATTGCATCATGTAAGTTATTGAATATCGATAGTAATGTAATATTAAAAAATACATTAACATCTTATAACCCAGATGATGAAGGAAAATCTAGTGGTAAAAGTGGTTCAGACGTAGAAAGAATTTTGTCATTCCATTCCTTAGGATTAGAAGACCCTATACAATACATAAAACCCTGGAAGGAAGTGCTGCTAGATGCGTTGGATACCGAGTTGCGCCATCATGTTACTAGGGAAAATGGCACAGAGGGGCCTTTTACTGGAAGATATGACAAATTTTCATTAACAGGAGATTACACATGTTATAATTGTAATAAATTATTATTTACTTCTGAAATGAAATATAATTCAGGATGCGGTTGGCCTGCTTTCCATTCAGAACATGATTCTGCTAATATTTCAAGAATTATTGACATAAGCCATGGCATGAAGCGAGTAGAAGTTCGTTGTTCATCTTGTGATTCTCATCTAGGTCATGTTTTTGAAGATGGCCCGTCACAATTTGGAGGAGAAAGATACTGTATTAATTCTGTAAGTTTAGATTTTGAAGAGGAATTAAAATGACGACCATAATAAGGAGATATGTAGAAACTGATACAGGACACAGAGTTCCTAATCATAAGAGTAAATGTAGGCATATGCATGGCCATAGATACAGATTTGAATGCGAAATAGAAGGAGATGTAGTATCAAAAAGTGGTGTTTCTGAGGAAGGTATGTTAATGGACTTTTCAGATGTATCTAAAATTCTTAATGAAAAAATACATGATGTAATTGATCATGCATTTATCGTATATGAAGGTGATAAAGATTGTATTTCAGCACTCAAAATAATGGGGGATTGGCATAGAACAATTATTGTCCCGTTTATACCAACAGCAGAAAATTTAGCTAAGTGGGCTTTTGAGCAAGTATCTCCAGAAATAAAAAATAATTACGACAATAGGTTAAAATTAGTTGCTATGCATGTCAGAGAAACGCCTAAATCCTTGGCAATTTGGAGACCTTAGGGCTTTTCAAATGAATCTGCCGAATCTTTAATAACGCCAATTAGCCTATGAATCTCGTCATCTTTTGGTAAACCTCGCATAATTACTCTGAATAGAGTTTCTTCAATACCTTTACGAGTATGATCTTTTGATGGTAATAATCCCGTTAATCTAATAATTTCACTTCTTAATTTTAATTTTAAATTTGGTTCAAGAAGCCGCTCGGACTTTTTATGATCTAGATTGCTGTACCATACATAACATAATACAGAAACTGCATGACTTAAATTCATTATCGGGTAACCTTCCCAAGTAGGTATTGAGATAAATAAATCACATTCATTTAATTCATCATTTAACAATCCAATACCTTCTGGTCCAAAGACTAGTGCAATCTTACCTTCAGTAACCAAAAGGCGATTGGGTAATTCTTCAGGGTCTATAAAGTGTCTAAAAGCAGTTTGTCTCCCAAATTCCCTTTTTCCAGATGTTCCAACTACCAATGAACAATCATGTGAAGCCGATTTAATTGTATCAAATGATATAGAATTATCCAATACTGATTGTGCATGTTTGGCCCTACTACGAGTTTCTTGAGACCAATTAGTATCTCTACCAACGATTCTTAATTCGGATACTCCAAAATTTAACATTGCTCTGGCTACTGCACCGATATTTCCGTCAAATTGAGGTTTAACCAATATAATACAGAGTCTATTAGATTTGTTGGGTAGTTGAACATCTAACCGTTCACCCATGATCACTCACTCTAATGGTGGCGTTAATCAATCAACTCTTCGTTGTTTGTATCTGGTTATATATCCTGCAATCCAATTTCGCATTTTTTTGTTTGTAACTTCTTTTCCTTCAGAATTACCTAAATCTGTGAACATAGATACGTAAGTTTTGTTGTTTTCGAAATCTCCATTAAATTTATCAGGGTAATCGGCTACTAATCTAAGTGCTCTAATTTTTATAAATGATGGTCTAATATTGCCCATAATTATTCCTCCAATAATTTAACTTCTAAAATGTTGAATCCTTCTTCCCTTGTACAAACAACTTTAATCTTTCGTGGAGGTTTTTGAGCGCCACGAGCCCAAATTAGTTGATTGATCTCTTCATCAATCCAAACTCTTTCATTTTCGGTTTTTTTCATATGTTGAGATACATGGTTTTTTATCTCTGCGATCGCCCTATTAGCCCTTATCGTCCTAGGTACATTCCAAGCCGCCCTTAATGGGATTATTAATTCTCTAACTTCAGCCATTTAATTCACCTTTGTAATTTAGATCTACGCCACATGTGCCTTTTGGGATGGGTACTAGTATTTCGATTAGTCCTTAGCATTACCCATACCGGAACACGGCGATTTTGGTTTGTGACTTTAATCAAACGCTTCTTTTTTGCATACGGTTTGTTTCTAGCCATAATATCACCTCATTAATAGTTTGATAGGCCTGGATACTTTTCTTCTGCTTTAGGCCTAACAGAATGCGCTATATCATTGATTAGCTTATGGCCCGCAGGAGTTAGTACCTTACCATAATTAACGCTACCAGAAGCATTGAATGAACTTATAATCATACCTGCATCCGTAAGTTGTTGCAATATTGTTCTTGCTATACTCCTAGAACCTGCAGCAGCCCTATTAGGCTTTACTCCCCTGTCTCGTGGGCCCCCAAATTCCTGTGAAATGTGATTAGCCCCTATTGGGCCTTTGAAGGCAACTTTTCTTAAAATTGCTGCTGACCTGATACTCCACCAATTATCTTGATCCGGAGGGCGTTCTCTGTGAGTACCTGTTTTTACGAATGATGCCCACTCTGGCGCAACTATTGTTTCGATTGTAGAAATATGTTCCACTAAGGCTTCTATTAACATGTCAGCTGGAATATCATTGAATGTCGTCAAAGCCTCACCTATTCTGTCTCGCCGTCTTAGGGAGTCTATTTAATCGTAATGACTGTTACCGTGCTATTGAATTCTATATTTACATTAAACAAGGATTCAATAAACGGTGTCGTATTCGGGTAACATGAAGAAAGCATTGGCCAAGAATCCTAATATGCTTAGAACCATGGTTGGCACTGGATTGGTATTAATTCTTATACTATCCTATGCAGTATATTCCAATACTATGGATTCAGAATATTACGGATATAAAACCAGTAATCAATCTGATTTCGTAGAATTACAAGAAAATGAAGTTAATATGGCTAATTGGTATTTCACAACAAGAGATGCCATAACCTGGTTAAATGTATCAGTTGAAGGTGTCGTAAATGAATCCTCAGTTTTAGTAATTGAAGCATCCGGAGTAGAATGGTATTACTCACCATTTTTAGGATTAAAGGGCGATGAAATTTTCAATTGTGAAGATGAAGGTTTTTCTGATGTTTCAGAGATTTGCACGAGAGCGTCGGTGCACTCAATTAGTATAGAAAACAGTAACTTACAGATTATCAAAGGTAGAGTATCTTTGGGATTACCGATAGAAGGATTAGGCTACCTACAAAGTGATAATATCAGCAATGCAGAAGATAGTGCTATCAAATTAATCAATGATGAAAAAAGAACTATTTCATGGAGTTTTAAGATTATAAGTAATAATGAAGTTATTTCAAATGATGGAATAATTTTAGATGTTGAAATCGTTTCTCATGAATTTATATCTATTGAAGAATTTAAATTAAATCCTGTCCAAGAATCGATATATAGTTTGGCAACGTTAATTGGATGTTTTTTTCTACTTCTATTCATTCCAATGACAATTTATTTTTCAGCGATGTACAAATCAAAAAATGATGAGAAAACTAGAATTGAAACACCGGAGTAGTTATTTTTCGGATTTTTCAATATTCCAATTGATTTCTTCTTTTGTACTTATCATAGTTATTAGTCCTAAATCCAAAAAAGTAATAATTGATTTATTTATCCTACCCTCTGCAGGAATTATTTGCTCTTGGAAAAATGACTCCATTTGAGATATTATAGTTTGGATGTTATTTGTTCCATCCATTAAAATCCATAATTGTGAGTTCATTATATCCAGAGGTCGTTTCAAGATTTTTGGAGATTTTAGAATCTTTGATAATAAAGACTCGAACCTTGTAAACTTTTTATTATATTCAATAGTGACGATATTATCAGGATTAATATACCATGAAACCGGTAATCTAATGGGAATAAATGCCTTTGACGTCATTTAATTACTTCCTAAAATCCAAACTACTAATGCAATAATAGAAGATGCTCCAAACCAGGCAAAATATTTTGCTATTTCTCGATTATTTGAGATATTGGATGCCCACCAGGTAACCACACTGGACAATGCCGAAATTAATAACAGAAATTCTGATCCTCGAGGTAATAAGTCCAGATCATCACCTATCTTCTTAATTTTTTAGTATTAATAAATAATGAAGTGCAAAATTTGTTTAATCTTTCAGAAAGATTTGAATCTAAAATCGTTCCATCATCAGAAAAAGCATTTTTAACATTAGATACTAAAAGTTGTTCAGGGATTACCCATCCATGAATCCATCTAACTACCGTTCTCATATGATTAAGAGTAGTTGTATTTGATTGGCCGCCTAGTGTGCTTATTAATCCAAAAACCTTGCCAGTTGTCTGATCGAAAGATAACCAATCCATAGAATTTTTCATAACTCCACTCATAGTTCCATGATATTCTGGACTAGAAAGAACAAAAGCGTCAGCAGAATCAGCCATACTTTTGTAAAGTTTTACGTTTTCATGATCCCAACAGCCTTCCTCGCCAACAAATGGCAGTGGATTGGCTTTGTTATCCCAAACGATTACTTCAGCACCCATTTCTTTACATTCTGAAAGTACGAGATCAATCATATGGCCATTTGCAGAGTCCAAGTCGTAGGAACCACTTATTCCCATGATGCGTATTGGGGCTGTCATAGATAGCGGTGAGACCTACAATTAATCAATCCTTCATTTAATAATATATTATAACTCTAAATAATACTGTAATCAATATTTAAAAATGCTTATCTCTACTACCCGTTTGCGATAGTTATGAGTATCGATGATTCAACTTCCTCCTTCGATATAAAAGTTAAACTTGATGAAGCATTATCTTATTTTAGATCTAATAATTTCATAGAGACTCTGAGAATATATGAATTAATTCTAAAACATGATAGTGACAATATTACTGCATTGTATAGCAAAGGAGTAACATATTCCAAGATGGGGGAGTCAGAACAAGCCATTATTTCATTTAAACAAGTAAATAAAATATATCCTAATCATCCGCCAACCGTAGCTAATTTAGCAGTCTTACTTGAAGACTTAAACATACAAGAAGCAGTAGATTTTGCCAATATTGCAGCAATAAGTTATCCTGATTTAGAGGCTATTAATAGAATATGCAAATTATTAGAAAATAATTTAATTCAAGATGATACTGGCCCTTTACTGATTTCTAATCCTGTTGCAGAAGAGAATCATGATATTCAAGAGTCAGATGATGACTTATTAGATTTGCTTAATGATTATATTACTGAAGAAACAGACGAAATAAAGGCTCAGAGATTATTAGATAATGGAGATTATATTGAATCAGTTAAATTGTGGAAGAAAATTCTTGAAAATAAACCACAATCATCAGAAATTTGGTTGGGATTGAGTAATGCATTGATATCTGCAGGTTATTTAGAAAAAGGACAGCAATGTTTAGAACGAAGTAAATTATTAACTATTGCAGTTGAAGATTCTTTTGTAGAGGGTGAGATAAATAATGGAGAAGTAAACAATGAAGATAAGGCTAGTTTAACGAGAGCATCGGAAATGGAAACTGAAAATAAGAAAATTTATAATGATAAAGTTAATACGTCCATAGAATGGTACAATAAAGGTACTAATTTTCTTAGTGAAGGAAAAAGTATTGATTCAATATCTTGTTTTGAGAAGGCAATAGGAGGATGCCCCCAAGAAGAAATAGAACTTCGAGTTAGAAGTCAAAATGGAAGAGGAGATGCATTGTATAATTTGTCCAAATATTCTGAAAGCATACTTGCATATCATGCAGCTATATCCTTAGATCCCAATTTATTAACAGGTAGAACTTTGTACAATATGGGCCAATCTTATGCCTTTTTAGAACTTTATGATGATGGTTTGAAATGCTTTGAGCAGGCAATTAATAGGGGGCTTGAACAAGATGGTATTGAGTTATGTAAAACCCAGATAAATAGATGTAAAATATTACTAAGAGAACAAAAGAAAAGGTTATCAAAATAGTATTTAAATTGCATCTAATGATACCGTAATTGATTTACTCGTGGGAGTGTTACTTCTGTCAGCAACACTGTCGAGTGGTATCAAAACATTTGATTCGGGGAAATATGTAGCAACATTGCCTTCGGGTATATCGTATGGTACTACGAACCATTTATTTGCAGTTATCTTTCTGTTAAAATAATGGGATGTTATGTTAACTAAATCATTTTTTTCTAAATTTAATTTTTTCATATCTTTAGAATTCATGAATATTATTCTTCTGCCATTTGTAATGCCTCTATATCTGTCATTAAGACCATAAATTGTAGTATTATATTGATCATGGGACCTAATAGTCATCATAGTAAATTTATCTTCATATGACTTAATTGAAGATATGACATTAGATTTGAATTCGGCTTTACCTGATTTTGTATTAAATATTCTACTATCTCGCGGTGGATTAGGTAAATAAAATCCTCCTTTCTCCCTAACTCTTTTATTATAATTATTAAAATCAGGTAAACATAATTCAATTAGATTTCGAATATTATCATAATTTTCAGTTAATTCAAGCCAATTAATTGGTGGTTTAGATATTAATTTTTCTAATTCGATTGCAATTTTACAAACTATATCAACTTCCGATTTCAGTAACTTACTAGCAGGTTTAGAATGCCCTTCTGAACTGTGTACTACGCCCATTGAATTCTCAACTGATACGAATTGATTACCAGAGGAAGTGACATCTTTTTCAGTTCTACCTAAACATGGCAATATTAGAGCCGTATTGCCAGTTATTAGATGAGATCGGTTAATTTTTGTTGATATCATTACTGATAGTTTACAATTGGATAAGGCTTTTGAAGTTACTAATGTATCAGACATTGCAGATACGAAATTTCCACCCATAGATAAAAATATTTTGTTATTTTTTGAATTCATTAATTTGACCGCCCCAACTGTATCGACGCCATGATTTTTTGGAGGATTAATACCTAAATTTTTAGAAAGTGATTCTAGAAAGGACTTAGAAGGTTTGTGATTTATTCCTACAGTTCTATCGCCTTGCACATTAGAATGACCCCTAACTGGGCAAATTCCTGCACCATCTCTTCCAACATGGCCCCCTAATAATTGAAAATTTACAATCTCCTGTATTGTATCAACAGAATTTTTATGTTGAGTGATACCCATGGCCCAACATACTATCG
>JBKEHQ010000055.1:0-7962 GCA_046710875.1 Candidatus Thalassarchaeaceae archaeon | reverse complement strand
ACCAAGAATTCTAGTGCCCTCTTGTGCATTTCTCTCTAATAATTTAGAAGCTTCTCTTACTCCCTGTTCACCAAAATATGTACACAAAACATATGCCATCTGCCAACCGTGTCTTTGTTCTTCACACATTATCCTTAATGCTGACTTTTTATCATATTCTGTTGGAGCAGTATCCAAAAGATGGTGCTGTTGTTCTACACTAGCAAATTCAGTGTCACCTTGTACACTAATCATACTAATAATGGCATCCCTTATGTTTTGTTGAGGTATTTGCATCCTCCTTTCCCATTTTGGCATACCTTCAAAGTCTCCAAATTCAATTTGATTACCTGCGGTATCCCAATCAAATTTTATGTCAAATCTATAATCTCCCAACCAAGATGGATCGAATCCAATTCTAGTTTGCCATTCACTGAAGTCGTTTATCCATGCTTCAAAGTTGGGCGAATAATCCTGTACTATTTCTGTGTCTGCCATGAAAAATGGGAGAGGTAATCAGTATATGAATAAGTGTATACAAAGATGGGAAATTTGAGTTAATTATTTCCCCTTGAACCTTGGTGTACGACGTTCTACATATGATGCAATGCCTTCTTTAGCATCTTCTGACTGAAATAAATCAGATTGTAATTCTCTCTCTAAAGCGAGATGGGATTCAAGAGGTATTTCGATACCACTTTGCACGCTTCTCTTGATATTTCCAATTGCTTTTGCTGCAGCAAGAGGAAGTGTGAATTGCCCTGCATAATCCAATACATCTGTCCTGAAATCATTCAAACCAACGCTATCATATATATCATGTACTAAGTCCATATCTCTTGCCTCTTCAAATGAAAATTTTCTACCTGTAACCATTATTTCCATTGCTCTTGCTTTACCTACCAAGCGGGCTAATCGAGCGGTTCCGCCAGTTCCTGCAAGTACTCCTAGTGAGACTTCAGGTAACCCAATTTGAAAATTTCCTTTATGTGCTAACCTTATATCTGCTGCCATAGCGATTTCGAGCCCCCCTCCTACAGTATGGCCATTCAATGCAGCAATAACTAATTTTGGAGTTTGCTCGAGGCGGGAAAGAGTTTCATTGGCGTGTAAGCAGAAGAAATACTTGTATCTTGGAGATAATGTATTTAGATAATTTATGCTTGCTCCTGCTGAAAAGAATTTATCTCCATGACCTGTCAATAATATTACAGAAACATCACCATCAAAACGAGCAGTCAAAATAGCTTGATCTATATCTTCCCACATTTCACGCGTGTAAGTATTGACAGAGGTTCTTCCTTCGGAAAGAGGTTTTCCATCAGTGTCGGAGATTAGTTCTATAATGGCAATACCATTATCAGTTACTCCATAATTAACCAAATTATTAGGCATTGATTTTAGTTCGGGCCAAGAAGTCATGATAATGGGAATATGATGGGTTATTTCAATCAAACGGAAAATATAGGTCACACATCAAGTATCGGATTCGGTAAATGATAAATGAGCCCCAGATTTCCTTACTCGGTCCCATTGTTTACCAATTTCCAAAGCTGCCGGACTCGGCTCCCAGATATCTCTCTTAAGCGCCTTCCTAAATGGCATATGGTTTACTACACGGCCATCGGGAAGTTCTTTTTTCTTCAACATACTTAACTTAACAATGGGCCACAATAATTTACGAAAAATTCCAGGCGAATAAAGCCATCTAAGAAATGCTAGGCCATCTCCTTTTCGTTTTTGGTCCCACATCCAATATCTAGCAGCTATTTTAAATCCTCTGTCTCCAATTCTGTTTAATAAAAAGCGATTAGTAGCACTAGATTTAACAAGTGGTATTAGCCTCTTACGAATTTCAAATTCATAGTCGCATTCTCCAAGAATTCCTTTGGCTGCCAATACGCCGCTTGTAATAGCATACCTCATGCCAAAACCCCACATAAAATCCTGTAGTCCGCCTGCTTCACCAACGTAGTAACGACCTTTGTGTATATATTTTTTGGGGAGTGAAAAATCTCCTTTTCCCCCTACTCTCTTTATTGGTTTTCGATTTAATTCGTATCTTTCCTCGTACCATGCAATAGTTTCATTCAAATAGCGGCTACTTTTCTTTTGTTTTCGCCATAAGCAGGTACAAATCAGTCCAATTCCATCTATTATTATCAAATAAGAATAAGCCCCTGGTGCTAATTTATCATTTAATTGTAAAGTTACATGGTTAGGATGATCAGTATGGAAAATTTCACCAAATGCAACAGCACTGGATTCTTTTGGACCTGCGGCTATAATGTCGCATTCATCTGGAGATTTACGTACCTCATAATGTATTTTTACTCCGGCCTCTATTGCCATACGCTTCATGCCTTGATCAATGCAATGTTCGTCTGTACCTCTTTCAACAACTCTGAATGCTATAGATTCTGTTTTGGGTTGAGTAATTACATCATCAGGATGTGCTAAATCCACCACATCAAAACTGTTAGACTTGAAGTAATCAGGCTTGAGGCCCCATTGCTTCATTTCATCAAAAAAATCTGGAGATGATGTCCAATTTTCGATACCTTGAAAATCTCCATCGAAACGAGCGCCGCTGTCTTTCCTGACATCATATACATGTACTTCTTTTCCAGCGTTTGCCAATATTGTTGCTGCTGAAAGTCCAGAAAGTCCAGCCCCTAAGATATGGAAGGGGGCATTGTCCATACATATAACGGAGGAAGTTCTAAACTTCAACAATTGGGTAATTTCCGCTGTATTCAAGTCTCAGCGTACCATGGGTGTAACGTGAAGGACGTAATAATAACAATAGAGTCTGACAAACTTAAGCCGGATGAGTTAAGGAAAATGATAGATTCAGATGATTGTGGCAGTATAGTTTCATTCATAGGCTTGACAAGGGGGATTGAAGATTCAATAAAAATAAAAGAATTAATTTTTGATGCGTGGGAAGAAAAATTACCAAATATATTAAGAAGATTGGGTAATGAATCTATTGAAAAATTTGGAGTTAAAAAAGTAATTATTTCACATCGGATTGGAAGAGTGAGGCCAAAGGAACCTATTGTTTGCATCCATGTTGCATCAACACACAGAAAGGAAGGTTTTATTGCATGTAGTTGGCTAATTGATGAGTTAAAAAGTCAAGCACCATTGTGGAAAAAAGAAGTAAGAGAAGATGGAGTTATTTGGAAAAAAGGTTTAGGTTAGAAATTATAGTAAAATTTTATAAAACTAGTCTTTTTTTATAAATATTCAAATATATGTCTACGTTACTAGAAACGATATTATGAGTGAAGGTTTGGATGGCATCATTGATATTAGCTCGAAACCAAAGGTAAAAAGGTCTGCAATTGCAACAGGCTTAATCAAATTGAATAATGAATCAATAGATTTAATTGAATCTGGAAGAACTAGTAAAGGAGATGTCCGTGAGGCTTCCACTGTTGCAGCAATTCAAGCAGTGAAAGATACTCCCCGAATGATTCCTCATTGCCACACAATCCCCATAGAGGGCTGTAATGTAAAATGGAATATTGAAGAAGGTCATTTAAGATGTACAGTTTCGGTCATTTCTCATTGGAACACTGGAGTTGAAATGGAGGCTTTGTGTGGAGTCACTACAGGATTATTATGTGCATGGGATATGCTAAAATCTAATGAAAAAAATATAGATGGCCAGTATCCAAATACAAAAATTGTTGATATTAAAATTTTAGAAAAGAATAAAACATCGACCGCACAATTGAATTCCTAGTCGCTATGCGGTGAGCATGTTAACAAGGGACTTGGAGAAGTATTTTCTGGAGGCAACAGAATCTGCGGCAATAGCTGCTTCAGCATGGATTGGGCGTAACGACGGTAAAGCAGCGGATGGAGCAGCAGTTGAAGCCATGAGAAAAGTATTCGATACTGTCCCTTTTGATGGGAGAGTGGCAATTGGAGAGGGCGAAAGAGATGATGCCCCCATGCTATGGATTGGAGAGCCATTAGGATCCATGCAAGGAGTTCCTGAGGCAATTTCTATAGATATAGCCGTAGATCCATTAGAATGTACTAATCATGTAGCATATAACTTACCCAATGCAATGGCGGTTCTTGCAGCTGCGCCAAGAGGAGAGTTATTGCATGCACCAGATTGCTATATGGACAAAATAGCCGGATCCTCTGAACTGATTGGAGAAATTAGTTTAGATGCAGGTGCATCATATAATATTGAGGCTGCATGCTCAGCATTGGGTAAAAATTCAAGCGAGTTGAAAGTAGTAGTTATGGACAGACCAAGGCATATTGAATTGATAAAAGAATTGAAAGAATATAATGTAGATATCAGATTAATTGGTGATGGAGATGTTTCCGCGGCTCTAGATGCTGCAGACCCTAATTCAGAGATTGATATGTTGATGGGAATAGGTGCAGCACCTGAAGGAGTAATTACGGCAACTGCATTAAGAGGACTAGATGCACCATTTGAGGGCAGATTAGTTTTTAAAAATGAAGGACATAGAGAAAGAGCAGAGAAAATGATAGATGAGGATATAGAAAAAATTTGGGACAGGGACGAATTATGTTCTTCTAATGATGCAATATTTATTGGCACTGGAGTTTGTGATGGTAGAACTAACGGAGTTAAGAAGAATGAAAATGGGAAATATATAGTTCAATCTGAGATCATAGATGTCCATAATAATGCACATAAAATATTGACTTCTGAAAGATAAATGATCAACCTAGGGCGATGGATTCATTTCCTAAGTCCATTTCCGACGAAATAGGGATAGCATGGATATTAACAGTTTAGAGAAGATTGCGAATGATTTAGTTGCTGAAGGGAAAGGAATTTTAGCCGCTGATGAAAGTAACGGAACCATGTCAAATCGATTGGAGGCCGTGGGAATTAAAGCATCTGAAATTAGTAGGAGAGAATATAGAGTAAATCTATTTTCATCTCCAGATTATGAGAATTCAATTAGCGGAGTCATACTTTTTGATGAAACTATTACACAATTAATGGATAATGGCGAAACAATACCAGAAGCGATGATACTAAGAGGAGTTTATCCCGGAATTAAGGTTGACACTGGAGCGAAAGAATTAGCTAATCATAAAGGAGAAAAAATTACCGAAGGATTAGATAATTTAAGGGAAAGATGCATTAATTATTACAAATTGGGTGCTAGATTCGCAAAATGGAGGGCAGTTATAAGAATTTCAGATAATATTCCTAGTGAAGCATGTATCAAAGTCAATGCGCACGCATTGGCTAGATATGCTGCAATATGTCAAGAACAGGGAATGGTGCCAATAATTGAGCCAGAGGTTTTGATGGATGGAGATCATTCTTCCAAAGTATGCTTTGATATTACCTCAAAGATATTAGCAATGACATTTTTAGAATGTTCAATACAAGGAGTTCATCTTCCAGGGGCAATATTGAAGCCAAATATGATATTGCCTGGAATTAGTAGTTCAGAAAAAATAACAAGAGAAGAAGTTGCAAGCCTAACAGTAAAGTGCCTAATTGAGAATGTTCCAAAAGGAATTGCAGGGATTGCATTCCTTTCAGGTGGGCAATCTGATGAAGATGCAACAGCACACCTCAATATAATGAATAAAATAAATGTTGAATATCCTTGGGAATTATCATATTCTTACGGTAGAGCGTTGCAGGCTGCTGCATTAAAGGAATGGGCAGTAGGAACACCTGAATCTAGTCAAAGGGCCTTCCTCAAGAGGGCTTTTATGAATCATAAAGCTAGAACCGGTGAATGGAATCCTGAACTAGAATAATCTCATATATTATTTTCAGATTCCAAAGTACCAGGCCTTAATTGCCAGACACATATCTCATATCTGCCAGATAATGCTCCACCTCTCTTAGTAGTTGCAATTTTAAGGATGTCCTTATCCTTAGATAAAACATTTCCAAGTTGTTGAGGAGTAGTCCCATGCCTCATAGTAGAATTAACATGTTCCAAAATTTCAGTAGTATTTGCTTCTCCCCTTAAATCTAAAAATTTTTTTATTTTTTGCCTTAATCTTGTTGTCCTCATATTCTTTAACTCCATTCAAATTAATTAATTTCTGACTTCCTTCCGTGATGGTCAGTCCAATCCATCGTGGCCCACTCTGACAGTGAATGTGAAGGATCTATGACGCCACTATTACGTACTTCGCCAATACGGACAATAAAATCATCAGCTTCGAGAAATTTTGCTAAATCCAAATTCAGAGAAATATTCATTTGAGATAACCAAGATGAAATTTCTGCAGTATTCCTTGGTTTATTATTTAAGAAATTTCTAATACTCTTACGTACAATTTCTATTTCTATAATGAATGCCTCCTTTACTGATATAGTCCGGCTAAACTAACCATGTTACTCAGGAGAGCGGGGGGTAATATAATGCTTCTGTATATTATTACCATTGGTAGTTACATTATGTTGTGAAAAATGTAGTATATTTAAGATGTTTAAACTTCATAATTAAATAGACATAAGATTTCCAATAGAAATACTTAACTAAATGTAACTACAACAGTAAATTTTATACACATAATTGATTTAGATTAATTCAGAGGAGTAAATTAGTGTCAAATCATTTCGGTAACATCTCAACAGGAGATGAAAAAATTACACCAAAAAGTATCAGAAGTAAGCATCGTTTAAGATTGATGATTAGGCTTTCCGAAAAAGAAGAAACAGTTAGTAAATTGGCAGATTTAGTGGATTTAAGAGTACCTCATGCTTCAGCTGAAATAAGAAAAATGAGAGATGAGGGACTTGTTTCCAGTGACTTGATTACTGGGACAAGAGGTGCTAAAATTAGCTTAACTCCATTAGGTTGGAATTCACTATATTCTGATGAATGGGCTAAGGCATTGATAGCCTTGCCAATGCCTAAAGATACTAAAAAATATAGCATAATTTATCGAGAAGGTACTGACATTCTTTTTACATTTCTAAATCGTCCGAAAACTCCCATGATTATGATCCCAGATAGATTACCTGATTCCAGTGGAAACGAAGGGGCATTATGGCACTGGGCTACACTAAATGAAGGCAGTTTACGTTGGTTTAATTTAGATACTATGGAAATAAGTAATGTAGAACCTAAAAATCTAAATCCTGAGAGCATCGATTCCTACATTGAGAAGCCACAGATAATAGGAATAATCAGAGGAAAAATATTGAATGATAAAGTGACAACATCATCGTCCATGGGAAAATGGTTTAATGCCCCTAAGGAAAAACCAAGATCTCCCCTTACAGAGAGCTCCTATCATCGAGGTATTTGGACGCTTGGAGAATGTCACGGCATGATTCCCAGAATTAGGCCAAAGGAACCAATTGTTGGGATTTTAACAGACAGTCTGTATAAGTCAATGTTACTAAGAACAGCAAAACCAAATGCATTATTGATTGGAGATTTAAGGGGCTTAGAACCAGAAGATACGACATATCCCCTAGATTCACTTGACTATTGGATAGAGTTATCTCATCCCAGGATATCTATTCAAGAACGAAAAAAGAGGCTTGTTGCATTAAAAGATAAAATAACAAAAAATAGGCGTATTAGAGTTTCAGATTCAACATGGAGAAAATTCAGGAAAGATTGGGGAGTTAGTAATTTCTCTAAGGATGAATATTCTAAGAATATAGATGTGAGAGGAATAAAGAAAAATTCAATTGAATCTCTAATTTATTGGTCAATAAAACATGAAAGTAAAATGCCCTTAGTTCTCGATATAAAAACAGATTTATCTGAAAGAACTTTATCATTAATAGAATCACATCCAAATGTAAGACTAATAATAATAGAAAAACAAATATCCCAATTTGAAAGCTATGATAAGTTAGATATTGGTCAATTTAGGCCACTTCCTTGGTTAAATTACTCAACTAAAGAAGGCGAAATTCCATTAAAATTAATAGAAAATAAATATCAAAATAATACGGATGATTTGATAAATAAAATTTCGATA
>JBKEHQ010000054.1:0-8442 GCA_046710875.1 Candidatus Thalassarchaeaceae archaeon | reverse complement strand
GATGTTACTGTTGCTCCAGAAACTGTTACTGCATCTGGTGAAACAGTAAAGTCTAGAGTATCTCCATTCAATGCTGTTGCTGTCATACCATCAGTTAGATCTGTTGACAAAACCTGTCCTGCTACTACGTGATAGGTCAGAATATCTACAAGCGTTGCATTCTTTGCATCGGTATCGAAAGTTGAGAGATCGATTCCTGCAGCAGCGAATGCTTCATCTGTAGGGGCGAAAACCGTAAAGGGGCCGTCACCGGACAAAGTATCTACTAAACCTGCTTGACTCAAAGCGGCTACTAAGGAGTCGTGAACGCCTGTGTTGACAGCATTCGTAGGTATATCTTGTGTATCATCTGCGACTACAATCGGAGATAATGCAAGACTGGCGGTCATTAGCAAGGCTATCATAACTTTTGAGTTATACATGGAGCGGGGGTTTTCCATTCCCCTTTTATATGGATGTTTGTAACCACAACAATTCATTCTCTATTTTGAAAACGACTCATTATAAGCATTATGTCTTCAACATTGGTTTGTAATATGGAGTCTTCAGATAACGACGTAATCATAGTAGGTGCCGGACCTGGTGGTCTAGCATGTTCTTTACTATTGGCAAAAGCAGGCCTTAAGGTCAAAATAATTGAAAAAACTAGTTCCGTAGGAGGAAGAACCAAGGTCTTTGAAAAGGATGGTTTCCATTACGATAACGGGCCTACCTTTTTTCACTACACCGAAATTATTGAAGAGATATTTCAGGCAATTGGAAAGGATGCTCACGAAGAATTAAATCTAATCAGACTCGATCCTAATTATAGGTTAGTCTTTGGAGAAGGGGGTTCCTTAAACGCAAGTACTGATGAAGAATATATGGTAGAACAAATCAAAGAATTGTGTGGTGAAAAAGACGCAGAAGGATTTAGAAATTATGTAAAAGATAACAGAAAAAAATTAAAGTTATCTAAAAATTGTCTCAACTCTCCTTGGTCAAGTTGGACAGATTTAGCAAATAAACGTGCACTTAGAGTTGCTAAAGTTCTTCGTCCATGGAGGAGTGTTGCATCAGATTTATCCAAATTTTTTGAAGATGATAGAATGCAATTAGCAATGAGCTTTCAAACTAAGTATTTGGGGATGTCTCCATTTCAGGCTCCAAGTTTATTCACAATATTATCATTTTTAGAATTGGAGTATGGCATATATCATGCCAAAGGTGGACTTGGAACTGTAACCGAGAGAATGGGAGTTTTGGCTGAGGAATTAGGAGTAGAGATATGCCTTAATGAGCCTGTCGAGGAGTGTATTTTCGAAGGTAAAAAGATAGTTGGAGTAAAAACAGGTACTGGAACCCATACAGCAAAAAAGTATGTTATGAATGTTGATTTTGCAACTGGAATGAAGGGGTTAATTCCAGATAAACTTAGAAAGAGATGGTCAAATAAGAAATTAGATGAAAAATCTTATTCATGCTCGACATTCATGCTTTATCTTGGCATAGATAAGATATACGATTTGGATCATCATCAAATATATGCTTCTAAAGACTATCATACCAATCTAAAGGATGTTACTGAAAATAAAATTACTTGGGATGATCCATCATTCTACGTTCAAAATGCTTGTTTGGTAGATCCATCAATGGCTCCAGAAGGACACTCGACAATATATGTCCTAGTTCCGGTATCTAATGTACATGATTCAATAAATTGGGAAGAAATAAAACATGATTATAGAGATGTTATCCTCGAAACTATGAAAAAACTAGGCTATGATGATTTGAAGGAACATATTGTTTCAGAAACAATAATCACTCCTGATGATTGGGGTGCACGAGATATCTACAAAGGTGCAGTTTTCAATTTGGCTCATGGATTAGATCAAATGTTGTGGAGAAGACCTCAAAATCGTTTTGAGGAATTAAATGATTTATTTTTAGTTGGAGGAGGAACACACCCTGGGAGTGGCCTTCCAACTATTTTCGAAAGTGGTAGAATAAGTGCTAAGTTAATTTGTGCAGATTTAGGAATTGAGCCAGATTGGAATGGCGTAGACACTTGGTTTGAAGACATTAAAAAACCTAAGATAAAATCTAAAATGAAGGTTGAATTATGAAAATAGCATTTTTCTTTTCACTAATTATTATCGTTGGTTCATTATCTGGATGTGTTGAAGAAAAATCTGAGTTGATTGATTCTGAAGAAATTTCTCCTGCTCCAGAAAGAATCTCATTTAGTTCACCCATAATGGGTGATGAAAGTAATAATACTGCTTTGGATTTACAAGAATATGTATCTGAAGGTCCTGTGTTATTAATTTGGGTAGCTGCTGGTTGCAGAGGATGTCATTCTTGGACTGATATGATTTCGGATGAGGTTGAGAGTGGAAATATAACTAATTCTTCAATCCTCAGTATTCACAGATATTCATCTTTTGAATCTCCATCTTATGTAGAAGAATCTTATGGAAAGAATTCCTCTAATCCAGTTTCTTGGCCGCTTGCATTACCGCAGGAAAATACGCCGGTAATAAATTTAGACACAGGGCAAGAAAGTCAATACTCGATTTATGATTCGTTCGGAAATCCTTCTACCCCTACTTTACAAATTATGGATGAAACAGGAAAATTAATCTGGTCTTCTAAGACTTATTGGCCAACATCAGAAATTGTTGATGAAATAAAAAATATATTAAATTGAGGTAAAAAATATGGACATCTTTGACTTATCATTCTTTTTCTCGACAATGTGGGTAGGACCTTTTTGGGTTGCTATGATGGTTTATCCTGAACATGAAAGGACTCAGCAATTAATGCAGGGACCTTGGTTTTTCTTAGGTCCGATTGCTATTTGGTTCATACTTTCATTCTCTGATCCTTCTGGCCTTATAGAGTTGGCAAAAGACTCTATGAATCCAGAAAATGCACTACAAGGATTGGCTGATTTATTAGGAACAAAAGCTGGTGCCTCAGCCGCATGGGCTCACATGGTAGCTGGAGATATATTTGTAACAAGATGGATTTGGAAAAGATGTATGGCAGCAAAATGTGATAAGTGGATAACAATTACTTCAGTATTTTTTGGCGTAATGCTAATGCCAATAGGTCTTGCATTGAATTATGCGTTAGTAAGAGGAACGCCTAATAATCAATCATAATTAGCCACCCATTAGAGGGTGGACTATGAAAATACGGTTACATCAGTTTCTATCCAAATGCGGAATATTTTCCTCAAAGGCTGAGGTAAAAAAGGCTATTTGGGACGGCGATATTACAGTAAATGGCTCACTTGTCAAAAATATTAGTTTTGAATTTAATACTAATAAAAAAACTGTGATGTACAAAAATAAAGAATTACATTTACCTACTGAAAATGTATATTTTTTACTCAATAAACCAGATGGATATATATGTTCTAGATTGAATTCACATGAACGAGAGTTGGATAAGAAGTCAGTATATGAGATATTCCGTAATTCAGTAAAGCCAACTGTATATGAGTCCCTAATTACAGTAGGAAGATTGGATGAAGAAACTACTGGATTCTTAATAGTGACCACTGATGGTAAACTTGTTCATAAAATAACAGATCCGTATAAAAATATTAAAAAAACTTATTTTGTAGAGACTGGAAGTATAATTTCTGAAAAACAAATTAGTCTAATTAGAAAGGGAGTTAAAATTATTGTTAGAGAACATGATATAACCGAAGAATACTATACCAGACCTGCAGAAGTCAGTGATATTACACATTATACTGTTAAAATAACCATTGATGAAGGTAAGAAAAGAGAGATTAGGCGAATGTTTCATTCAATAGGAAATGAAGTGATGGCGATACACAGATTGTCAACCGAGAATATGGTACTAAGCGATTATAAATTAGATATTGGTGATTTTTGTAAGATAACTTCTGAAGATATTGATGATTTGATATTTAATTAAATTACTCAGTTATGTCATTTATCTCATCTGTTTCCCAATAGCTAGATTCAGTATCACTTATTGGAGTAGTTGGAGGTTTATCTGGTGTGTTTATTGAAGTTGTAGGGGCAGAGGATGTTGTAAATCCTCCAGGTCCAGCAACCAAACCAACAGAAGTATCATCAGTCCCCAAAAATAGGGCAAAAATTCCACCAAGAATTAAGAATAATATTCCACAACAGACAAGAAATATGCCCCCTAATGCGGTAAGAGCACCTCCAGCAGCATCTGTAAAAATTTCGCCAACGATAGACGAGAATGTTACAAGATAAACTTCTGAGCTGGCCTCAATAACATACTCTCCAGTAGTATTTACTGTACCTACGTGGTACCATCCCTCAGGATCATCAAGATAATCTGCTGGCTTTGAACCGTCTTTCGTACATGCATCATTTTCATATGGGTATTCTCCCGAATCATCAGTCATTGAGAATGTGAATGAATCACATCTAACATTATCTCTAACATATATTAGCATTTCATTGTTATTAAAATTGTAAGTTCCATCTGTTCCATTCCAAACACTCACCTCTTCTACATCTATATCATCCAAATTATCTAAAGTAGAACCTCCAGAAATTGTAAATAATACTCCAAGTAAAGTAATGATTACTCCTAGACCAAGTGTAATCTTAGTTGCCACATGCATGATTAGACGATTGGGGAGTAATACTTAAAGTATTTAATTAGTAAAAAATTGTTTTAAATCAAATTAATACATATTGTATTAAAGTTAACATACGCTCGCCAAGATATTATGGCCAATGCGGAAAATAGTGATTTGTTAGGTGATATTACAAATTTCCTTTATGAAATAACATTAGGACGATTGGATAAAAGATGGTGGTGGAGAGATTGGTTGAAGCCAATGATAACAAAGATACTTCCACTAATTCCTATTTTTTACATTATTGGATGGTATTTTGATTATTTTTAATTATACATGACTTGATAGAATTGCATTATTAAAGTAGAAGTTATCTCATATTATTTATTTTAGGTTTGACAATCCACCATCGACATGGATAGTCTCGCCACTGATCCAATCTGGTGCATCACTAGCCAACCAAGAAGCTACATCTCCAACTTCAGAAGCCATTCCATATCTTCCAATTGGGTGCATTTTGTTGCTTATTTCTTTTGCTGCATCTGAAGATAATAGATTTGCAGATAATGGAGTATTCGTTAGTCCTGGAGATACAACATTAATTCTTATTCCTCTTTTCGCATATGTTGCTGCGGCTGCTCTTGCTAAACCTTCAAGACCAGCTTTGGCTGCTGCAATTGCACCATGATTAGGCATACCAACAGTAGCTGCTGCTGAAGAAAATAGTATTATCCTACCACCCTTATCTTTCATCATTATCCTAGCAGTTGAGCTTATTGTATTATGAGCTGTTAAAAGATTTTGATTGATTGTTTCCATGAATTGTTCAGAAGTTGTTGCGTGAGTTGGGCGTAAGAAAATTGAGCCAACTGCTAAAATTACAGCATCAATTTTTTGATGTTGTTGCTTTATTGCTTTAGCAGTTTCTTGCATTTCTACTTCATTTCTTGCATCTACAGGCATTGTGAAAATGTCTTTATCGTTTGATAATTCTTTAAGATTATTCTCATCCCTAGCACTCGCAACTATTGTCCAACCATTATTATTCAAATTAGAAACAACATGTTTTCCAATTCCTCCAGTAGCTCCTATCACCCATGCAACTTTTGATTCTGTCATACCAATATCTCCTTTCCTAATCCTAATCCTTCTCTGAACTCATCCAGTGATGGGCCCATTTCATGGATTAATTTTACTTCTGGATGTGTTCTGATTACTAATCCATCCATGTACATAAGTGATCTAATGATGGGGAATGCTTCTTCTCCAAAATCTGCACCTGCTTCTTCTACTGCTGCTCTCACTGTTTTCATCATAACTTCTGTGAGACTTTGTTCTCCAACAGATTTGTCTGCAAATCCGTCATAAATATCAGACATTTTGCCTTTAAATTTAATAACTTTATTTTCACTAGGTCGTGTTTCGGCTAGAGCTAGTAGAGCTTCGTATGCATCATCTTTAGAATCGGCAGATAGGTGCTCAAAGAATTTGAAAAGGGAGAGGCTGATACGTTTTGGAGAATCACAAATCGCACCATTATCTATGAATACAAAGTTTCCATCTTTATCAATTATGCAATTACCTGGATGGAGGTCACCATGGAAAGTTCCGACTCCAAACATATATGCTCCATGGATTCTAAATAATTCAATTAGATAATCCCAATCTAGATTTTGAGCCCTAATTCCTTCTTCTAATGTTATTCCATCTATAAATTCTGATACTAAAACATCTTCATTTGATAGTTCTTCATAATATTTTGGAAATTTGAGTCTTGGCATTGGAAAATTCTCTTCTAAATCGGATTGAATTTGTTTTAATTTATTTCCACCCTTAATTTCATTATTTAGATTAAGTTCCCTCAAAGTATAATCTTCAACGTGATTCAATAGAGCAATGGGGTTACCAACTTTTCTTAATTTAGGTGAAAATATTATTAGAATTTTTAGCCATCTCTTCATTCTGTAGACATCTGTTTGGAATTTATTCTTATGGTCTGCTTTTATAATTTTTACAACGACTTCCTCACCTGTTTTTAGTCGGGCCCTGTGAACTTGCCCTACTGATGCTGCAGCTAATGGAGTATCATCGAACCATTCAATAGAATCATGAAATTTCATAGACGCTTTGCTTTTCAATATATTTTGAACATTCTCAGTTGGAATTGTAGAAGCTTGCCCATACAGTGTTTGAAGTTGTTTACATTTCTCAATTGACAGTAAATCTGGCCTTAATGCGAATATTTGTGATAGTTTTACTGCAAGAAGCCCTTGAGATTGGATCCAAGTTAGATTTGCCTCCTTTTTCCTGAGGATTTGATACATAAAACGACTGAATGTAAAGAACCTCATGTTTACCTCTCCAAATGTAATAGAATATAACTGATAGTAATAAAAAAAGATACTAAATCTAATTATCGTCAGATAATATCAAGTTATATCTACAAAATTCATCGGAATTTTCTGGGGATTGGATCCTTTCAATTGATACTTCATTTATTGCTGAATATCTGCTCATCAATGTACCTTCAATTATACCATCGTCTAATTCCCACAAAGGAAGTTCTTCCGAATTATCTTTGTTGGATGATAGGTGGACTTTGATATGGAAAGTAGGGTCAGCATCATAGTTTAATTCACCTAAACCAGCATATTCATACCAATCCATCATTTCACTAAGAAATTCTACATGCCCATCTATCTTTCTTAGGCTAAATGCTAATTCTTCACCTATTCTATTTCCAACTTGACGCAAAAGAGATCCTACATCAATTCCGAATGTACTAAGGCTAGCGATTCCACCAGTTCCTAACTTCTTTCTTGCATCACTTATTTCTAATCCAGAGGCCAAGAAAGCATCAAGATTGAATGGAGAGTCTGATTCAGGTAATTCATCAGATATTTGTAAAACATCACGAATTCTATCCAAGAACGAACCACCGTCTAATGTTAGTTTGAGAGGATCAACAATTCTTTCTTCAGTGAATCTTTTTGATGCTAAATCGAATGGAATGGCTTCTTCCCAGATACTTTCGATTAGATTTCTCTGTGAGTCTGCAAACGGTGCTGATTCAATCAATAATGCTGCATCAGTTTTTCCACGACCTACCGGATTTTCTTCTGTATTTAGATATTGAATTGCTTCTGAAGAATCTACTACTGTGCCTTGAGATTCTAAATCATCACTATGACGAACTAAAATTGAAGGATCTAACTCTGAGAAGAATCGAATTGTTCTACGATCTAGTTGAGCTATGACTCTGACTTCGACTCCTCGTTGTGCGGCCTTATTGACCTCAGAAAGCGCTGTGCTTCTACACAAGTGTAATATTCCAAATTTTCCTAATGTTAGGATAAGGGAATCTTGAGAATCTTTTGCCATCTTTTCCATCTTTGTAAAGATATGAATTCTTTCTTTCAATACAGCAAATTTTGGCTCTACTTCTGCTGATTCTGTTACATCTTCTTGTACATATTGTGAATTACCTTGTTTGATATCTTCAAATCCTTGTTGAATCTTAGAGAGTTGTTCCTTTCTGATATTAATCAGATGTTCTAATACATTTTTCAATGGAGGACTTGAAAATTTCATTGGCCTGTCTACAGTAACAGTTACTAATCCTGTGCTTTGTAATCTCTCGAGAGAATTGTAAGCATCTAATCGAGTTGTTCCGAGTTCTTTTGCTAGTTCACTTGCTTTGAGATTAGATTTAGTTGAGAGGACAATTACTACTTCAGCTTCTCTTTCTGAGAGGCCAGCATCAACTAATAAAGTGGTCCAATTCATCAGAAACCCGCTCCGTCTGTAACATCACTCATTGCAGTAAGTATCTTTGCAACATGAGTTCTAGGTCTGAATAGCCA
>JBKEHQ010000053.1:0-8542 GCA_046710875.1 Candidatus Thalassarchaeaceae archaeon | reverse complement strand
TAGAATAATTTCATTAATTATTTTGATATTTTTTATCATGTGTTATTCTAAATATTTGAAGAATTAATATTACAGAAATACAAAATAAAGAGAAATTAACTAGATGGATTGAAAACTTACACCTTCCCGCATTATCGATGAGATTGCCCTTAATCTTAAGAACTGCAAAAAAGGTACCCAAAACTCATTGGAGTGCTAATGATCCAATGACATTAACTCCCAAATCTAAAACTGTTTTTATTCTTATAATTGGTTTATGGATATTCGGTACAGGTGATGCAATAATAATTGCCTCAGGTATTGGCGTTGCACCTTGGACAGTCCTTGCACAAGGCATAACAAACAAGATATCGATGACAGTCGGACAAGCCACATTCTTAGTTAGTTTAACTGTACTTTTATTATGGATTCCGTTGAGGGAGAGGCTGGGAATAGGTACGATTCTAAATGCAATTTTAATTGCTGTTGCAATAGACACTATGGCACCATATTTGCCGTCTCCAGAAGAATATATTTTTCAAATAATACAAGTTTTTATTGGTACAATATTCGTAGGCATTGGAAGTGGAATGTATCTCACTTCAAACTTGGGGCCAGGTCCTAGGGATGGGTTGATGACTGGACTTCAAAGGATAAGTAATGTGCCAATTGGAAGAGTTAGGGCCATTATTGAAATCACAGTCTTAATTTTAGGATTTTATCTGGGAGGAAAAATAGGTTTAGGAACTGTAATTTTTGCAATTTTTATAGGGCCAGTTGTTGCAATAAGTTTACAATTAACTGGATATTTTGGTAGAACAGAAAATTATTAAAATTATTAAAAATAAAACTTTTAGCCGTTTAGTTGATTGCTTACATACCCGCCCGATATATATGGTTGAAGACCACGATGACAAAAGATTTGGAACAAAAGCCGTACACTCAGGTACTAATCCAGTTGGAGGAGGAGTCAATACTCCAGTATTTTTATCCTCGACCTACCATCTAACTGATGATAGGTATGCAGGATGGGCAGCAGGTGCGCAGCATACTCTACTATACTCTAGATTATCAAGCGTAAATTCAGAAGCAGTAGCAGCCAAAATAACCTCGTTAGAAGGGGCTGAAGATGCTGAGGTATTTGCAAGTGGGATGGCTGCAATTTCAACTACACTTTTAGGTATTTTATCGAGTGGGGATCACATAATAGCAAGTCCAGATGTTTACGGTGGTACTTACGGCCTTTTAACCGAGGAATTACCAAGATTTGGCATTGAAGTCACGATGGCAGATATTCAAGATCCATCATCTTATGAATCAGCAATAAAAGATAATACAAAAATGATTTATGTAGAAACATTGACTAATCCTGTACTCAAAGTTTGTGATCTCGAAGCAATGGCTAATTTAGCAAAGAAACATAATTTAATTTCTGTTGTTGATAATACATTTGCATCCCCATGGGGATGCAATCCAATAAAATATGGATTTGATTTGGTGATTCATTCAGGTACAAAATATTTAGGAGGGCATTCAGATTTAATTGCAGGTTTGGTTGCTGGGAAAAGAGATTTAATTGCACATATTTTTCCCAAAAAAGTACATTTTGGAGGGGCAGCTGATCCTCATATGTGTTATTTACTCGAAAGAGGTATGAGGACATTGCATGTTCGAATGCCAACGCACACATCCAATGCAGAAGAACTTGCAAAAAGACTCGCAAATCATCACATGATCGAATGTGTTCACCATACATCCTTACCAGGAAATAATTTTGAATTAGCAAAGAAAATTTTACCCAAAGGAAGCGGCATGCTCGCTTATGTGGTGAAAGGAGGAGATACAGCAGCTTTAGAATTTATGAGAACATTAAAATTATCATTAGAAGCAACAAGTCTCGGAGGGGTAGAAAGCCTTGTAGAATGCCCATTTAACTCAAGCCATATGTTTGTTCCAGATCAAATCAGGCAAGAATCGGGAGTTATACCTGGATTCGTCCGAATGAGCGTTGGAATAGAGGATGTTGAAGATTTATGGGATGATATTGAAACAGCCCTCAAAGTAGTTGAAAATCTACTTATTGCTAAAGCATGAGGATTTAATATGGCAACTGGTTTGGTTGCAGTATTGATTTTTATAATACCGATGTGTTTTACTCCTGGGCCAAATAATTTACTTTGTGCTGCACATGGTTCACAACATGGATTTCGAAAAACTATACCTCTTACATTTGGTATGGCCATAGGTTGGACAACATTAGGAATATTCGTTGCCGCCTTTGCATCAATTATTGAAAAATATGATTATTTTTTCCGATTATTAACATATGTAGGGGCATTATATATTGCATATTTATCATATAAAATTATTACTTCATCTCATGTAAAAGATGAAAATAATACTGATTTATTAGGTATTAGAACAGGCATATTTCTACAGGTAGTAAATGGTAAAGCATGGATTCATTTCCTCGTACTTATGTCAATTCCTTTTACATTATTTGGAACAGGTTTTTTTGCAAAAATAGGATTAGTTATCTTAAACTTATTTTTGGGATATCCTGCAGTTTTAACATGGTCATATTTTGGAACAATGCTAAGAAAATTCTTCAATTCTCCAAAAAAATCAGCATTTTTAAATTATATTTTGGGCATATCATTAATGGGAGTAGCAATATGGATTATTCTACCTCATTAATTTTTGATCCTGATACCTCTGCAAGCCATTCCATAGCAGATTTATAATCATCAACGGCATCTAAATTATCATTTAGTAGCAAGTCTTCAGCTGCATTCCAAAGAGAGTTTAATGCTGGCACCCAATCTCCCCCCTTATCTCTACTAGATTCATCAAATCTCCAAGCGTCAGATTCTGTCCTATCATGTACATTTAACCAAGCCCATCCCATTGCCATTTCCAATCCTTTACTTTTTCTGGCTTTAGAAACTGTTGACGATATGCCATTTTCTACTGCATGTCGAATCAAAGAATCAGCAAAGCCAAGCGGAGACTGCAACTCCCCTTTTTTCCAAGGTAATCTATTTATTCTGTTGGCAACAAACAAGCTTTCTCTTAATTCTCTTAAGAATGCTCCAAAACCTTGCTTTCTTTGAGATTGTTTTTCAATAATCTCATTCATATTATCATTTGATATATCGTATATTTGTTCTAAAATTATCTTTCCATACTTTGGCCAAAGAGCAACTAGAATTGGATGACAAGATGAATCTTCAAATCTAATAACTTCTTCTTCTAAATCTATGATTAACCCATCTGATCTGACATGAATCCCAGAATCGAGGGAAGATAAAACACATGATAACGCTTCTTTTTCATCATTAGTTCCATTCATATTTTCTAACATTTTTTCTAAATCATTATTTTCATACCAACTAGAACCAACTACAAATCCTTCTTTTATAGAATTTAGAATACCAGTTCTACAAGCACTAGCTAATTTTTTATCATCATATAACATGAGCAACCATTGCTGCAAGACTTCTTTCACTTTTTCTATTCCTTCAATTGGTAAATCTCGACCCTCAGGCCAGCCCTCAGGTCTCCAAATCCAATCAGATTTTACAACTGCACCAAGTTTAGGCGGCATCATCGACATAGCCATACTTTGAACAAAAGAATCTTCAGTCTTAATCAGTGACTCTCTAGATATTCCTGCAATTACTCCATTATCAAACTCCAATCTTAACCAACCTTTTTCAGTAATTATCTTGTTTGATACGATTGATTTATCCAAACCCTTCGTCCATCTAATATCATCTCCTAGTAATTCTATGCTTGAATTTTCTAAAATATATGATATCCATTCATTTGGTGGTTCAGGGCTCTTTCCAGTAAATACAAATCCCCTATCCCAAGAAAAAAACCATTGTCCGGACTTTGCATGATCATCCCATACAAGCATCCTTAATTTTGTATTATTAAAATTTTGAATTCCAGCTAAGTGACTTTGTTTTCCATTACCTCTTCGGATATAACTCGCAGAGCCAAAAAGGGGATTTTTAAATACTGACACTGTAGATAAGTCTCCCCCATTTGCAGCTAATAGACTACCAGCTAGCGATCTACAAACCAAGTCTCCGCCCTTTTTTGACATCCTTCTTGTTAACCACTTTTTATCATACCTTTTTTTAGAAACTAAGTCAATTTCTTGTAAAGTCTGGGACATCATATCTTTATTTTTACTGAAAAAGGAAGATTTACCAATCTCTCCTTTTATTTCAGGTAAGAATATCTCAGGATTATCTAATAAATTTTGTAAATTTTTTTCTAATCTAACTTGAATTTCTTTAGATGCCTGCTTAATTCCTCTGACTCGAACCTTCTTTCTACGATTCTTATCTCCTGGGAAACTAACTTCAGCCGGGGGTTTCGCCATCGCCATTCCTCCTTCATGCTAAGTAACGTCTACGGTTGAAGGCTTCTTCTTCCATACCAGTAAATTTTGCAGTTAATATAAAACTATGAATCTTACCCGATTCAATTTTAGATAAATTTCCAAGAGTTCCAGCAAATATTTGTTGTTTATTACTTCCTAAATCACTCAAAAGTATGGCATACCAATCACAAACTGGAATTTCTAATAATGGAATTACTTCTCTTTCATGTTTAATTTTTCGGACCATTTTTTCAATTAAATAAAGAACTTCATGCGGCTGCATGGGTTTAGGTTTTTTCATTCCCATTCCAGTTGGATCTAAATCCAATAACATAAGGGTATGTAAACCAAAATTATAATTTTTAATATATATTTCCAGGGGAGAAAGAGGCAAATAATCTCCATAGGAATAAGGCAATGTAATTTGTCTTCCGAATCGATATGACTGCATTCCTGATAATGATACTGCAAGAGATGTTGCGGATAATCCAGGTATTAAATAAAAATCAACACCATGTTCTTGACAATGTGATTCTAAGTCAATATGAGTTGTAGCTTGCATGGGATCTCCTACGATTAATATTCCAATTGAATTGGATTTTGCTTCCTCTAAGATTTTTTTTGGAAATTCAATACCTTCTCTCATTATCTTTTCCCAAGGGCCAACTAACTCTTCTAACCTAGCCTCTTCTTCTTCAGGAAGTATTGCAGTATATCCCTCTAAATATAGTTTTGAACAACCTTTTGCAACTTTTAATGCCAAAATAGTCATTTGATCTAAATTTCCTGGACCAAGACCGATTAGCCAAAGGCCCGGCGCCGTCACATCTGCCGTCATCGTGAAGCACTCTACCCCCCTCCCAGTGATGAATATGATGCGTCATCTAAAGGTGCCAAATGCCGATGTTGAACTAGTTTTTAATCTATTAAAACAAAATTGTTGGCACGCCAATGATATGCTTATTCATGCTTCAGATAATGGTAATAATCGACTTATTCCATTAAATGATAATTTCCCAACCGAACTATCGAGAGAATTTTTAGAATATGAAATAATTAATTGTGAGGGAAAATCTGATACAAGAGTAGATCCAAATTGGTTAAACCATCTTTCAAAATTAATTAAAAAACAAATTTATAATAAATATATCCAATTATGGCCCTCCTCTCATGAATTCATTGGAGACATGATGATTGTAAGAATTGATGAAGAGATACTTAAATTTTCATCACAAATCGCTCAAGCAAAACTTGAGGCCCATCCAAAATTAAGATTAGTTATGTCGGATGGAGGAGTTTTAGGCGAACTACGAATAAGGGAATTAAAGATTATAGGCGTGCGTGAGGAAAATAAGTTAATATTACAAAATATCCCTACAAATCTGCGTAATACTAAAGTTGTCGTAAAAGAATCAGGTAGAGAGATATTGTGTGATCCTTCTAAAGCATATTTCTCCACAAAATTACAAACTGAGCGTCAAGAAACATTATTTTTTGCAAAAAAATTACACGACTTGCTAGGTAGAAAAATAAATGTTTGTGATCCATTTTGTGGAGTTGGCCCAGCACTAGCATCTCTATTATCAGAAAATAATTTAGTAGATAATTTATTAGCATCAGATTTGAATCCCGATGCAATTGAAATCCTGTTTGAAAATTTAACAAAATGGGATAAAAAAAGTTATAATAGTTTATCAAAAAATCTTCAATGGCTTTATCCTGATAGATTAGTTGGAGTTGCCGATGCAATAGATGTATCAAGTAATGAAAACTATATTGGTAAATGGGATTTATTAATAATTAATCTGCCACATCGAACTTTGGAGCTATTACCAAAACTTCTTACTTTGTTAGATACTAATTCACCTTCCTTAATCAGAGGTCGAGTGGTTGTAGAAGAAAGTAATATAGATTCAATAAATAAAAAACTTAACTTAATTCTTCCAAATATTTTACAAGGATCAAAAAAACCTGAACTTCAAATTAAAAGAGATTATAGCTCGAAACTAAGATTGTGTTCCTTTGAAGCATGGCTGGAATAGATTGACGCTTTTTGGCGCCCCGACCGGGATTTGAACCCGGGTCGCAGCCTCGACAGGGCTGCATGATAGGCCACTACACCATCAGGGCTTATGTCACCGGAGATGTGTTCTCTTTTTCAATCTTTAACAAGGGCATCATTCATGGCCTGCCTACTTTTCGCTACAAATATGCCCGATGCACAACTTATAATTGATGTTGTAGATAATGGCGGCCAATGGACTCACCGCGAGTGGAGGATGTTACGATATTTAGGAGTGGATACTAAAATTTTGTCCAACAAGACACCAGTTTCAGATTTTAGAAAAATTGATGGATTAATCCTATCAGGGGGTGCTGCAAGAGTTGGATTAACAGGGCAATTAGGTAACTGTGATAAGTATTTAAAATTAGATATTCCAATACTTGGAATATGTGCAGGGCATCAATTCATGGCAGATTTTTATGGAGGGAGTAGCCGCGAGGCTCCGAAACCAGAATTTGGAGAAGCAAAAATATCATTAGTAAATGGAGGAGGAAAATTATTTGAAACAACGCCCTCTAATCAAATGGTATGGGAAAGTCACAACGACGAAGTAAATATTTTACCTGAAAATTTTATAATAACCGCATTCAGTCATTCATGTAAGATACAGGCAATGGAAAATGAACTAGGCAACAGATTTGGAGTCCAATTTCATCCTGAAGTTGATCATTCTGAATACGGACAAGAAATATTCTCAAATTTTGTAAAAATCTGTAATTTAGCAAAAAAATGATAATACGTACAAAGGACAGATTGAAGAAGGGCAGGTGAGTCGCCCAAACATGGCTAAAGAGACCGAACACATGATTCTCTACAAGTGTAGAAGAACTCTCCGTACCCAGAGAATGCCTTACAATCCAACAGGAGAAGTAATTTCTCCATTCGATGGAGTTTCTCAGATGGATCCAATGGAAATAAGGTACAAATGTCTTCGTTGTGGCCATTTGGCATGGGTGGAAGCCGGTTCAACTGGGAAATCTTGTCACAAATGTGGATATAGAATTTTTGTAAAACCAAGAAAGCCCGGTGAACATAAGATTCTAAAAGCAGAATAATATTTTTTTAAATAAAATCACAAACGTGATTTAATAAATGAAATACTCTAGTCTTAGTTGTGAATAAGTTACTGTTAGTATCAATTTTATTACTGGCATTTTCAAATATAGTTAGTGCTGAAGTATATACAATATCTGGGTATACAACGTTTTCCGATGGCACGCCAGTTAAAAAAACTAAAATTTCTGTTGAATGCTCTGTAAATGAGTATGACTGTACATCGATAAATGATGTGGTAACAACAGATTTAAACGGGAAATATCAAATCATCTTAGATATAAATAAATCTCATAATGGTAAAAAATTATCATTAGAAATACTAGGAGAATATTTTGTTCATACTATAGAATTAAAATCTCAAAATGAAACACAACAGGAAGCAGCCATTCAAGATATACAATTAAATCAAAACCCCCCCACATATCCTCTTTCTTTTAGTGCATGTTGTGTATTTTTAATATTCTCAATTGCATTTGTTATTGCTATTTATAGAACATTCAATCGTATGTTTAATCCAAAAGAAGAATTCATTATTAACAGAATTATAGTCATATGTCCTATTTGCAATGGAAATTTACCTAATCACTTGCTTATTAGACATTTAATTGTAGAGCACGATGTAGCAGCATCCGATGCTGCAAATATTTCTGAACAAGCTACTAAAACATAATTATAAATCTATTAAATCATTTGGTGCAGAGGACAGGATTTGAACCTGCGAAGCACTACGCACTGGGACCTCATCCCAGCCCCTTTGACCACTCGGGTACCTCTGCTTTTATTCATCGGTATACTATAGTGTATTTCACAATGATGAACAATTTACTATTCCAGGATGACAGCATCTCCACAATTGACAATTCCCTTCCTTAATACTGATGCATACCATCTTGACCAGCCTGGGTAGATTTTTTCTGATATTCTATTAAATTTACCCTCCGTAAAAGATCTTTTAATCGTTTTACAAGGAGGTGCCACACCTGTCAATTGAATAATAATATCACCAATATTGATTATATTTCCAACTTCTAATAAGTTCCAATCAA
>JBKEHQ010000052.1:0-8768 GCA_046710875.1 Candidatus Thalassarchaeaceae archaeon | reverse complement strand
CTGCTATCATAAATGAAATAGCCTGATGCTTAAAAATTGGTTTACCCATTGTTTTTCTTTCCTTTGAATATGCCAAAGCCTCTTCCATCGCACCTCTGGCATTACCTACCGCATGTGCAGAGATAGCCGGCCTGGAATGATCGAATGCTAACATTGCGTTCATCCAACCTTCATTTTCTTTTCCACCAATTAGATTTTCTTCAGGTACTCTGACATTGTTGAATGTTACAGAACGAGTATCCGAGCACCTCTGCCCCATGTTTGACTCCTTTTTACCAAGCTCTATTCCCTTGCTATCTGCATCAATGATGAAACCACTCATGCCATGATAACCGGACTTTTTTTCTGTATATGCCAATACAAAGAACCACTCTGCATGCATGGCCCCAGTTATCCACATCTTATTGCCATTGATAATGTATTCATCTCCATCTTTTATTGCTTCAGTTTTGATTGCCCTTACGTCACTTCCAGCATCTGGTTCTGTAACGCAATATGAAGCAATGATGCCATCTGCAGTTTTTGAGAGATATTTTTCCTTCTGTTCTTCAGTTCCGCCTGTAATTATTGGGTACGATGCAAGTATGCTACTTCCAGCAGCAGTGGCAAATCCTGGATCTCCTCTTCCTATTTCTTCAGCGATTATTACGTCTTCAATGGAGCCCATTCCTCCGCCGCCATATCTTTCAGGAATTTTAACAGTCAACAATCCATAATCATTAGCCTTCTTTATGGTTTCTTTAGGATAGATTCCATTCATATCCCATTTCTGAGCATTAGGAATTACTTCTTCATTAACAAAATCTCTAGCAAGATCCTGTAACATTTTCTGTTCTTCGGATAATCTAAAGCTTACCATGTTTTATGCTAAGAGTCATCTCTTTTAGAGATGCAGGAGAAATTTTTATTAAACAATATTTTGTTTAAGTAATCAGTTCTTTTTTACATTGATTGCATTAGGACCTTTTGGACCTTCTCCAACCTCGAATTCGACAGAATCACCATCAGTGATCTCTCCTTCGACTTGAGACTTATGTACGAATAAGTCATCTCCGTCTTCTCTTTCGATGAATCCGAATCCCTTTGTTCGATTAAACCACTTTACTGTACCTTGTGCCATATTATTCCGTTAGCGCTAGCGTATAGTATTTCATGTTACCCTATTTTTTGATTATATCTACATGTTTCTTCTAAATTTACCACCAGTCTCAAATAAAGCCTCCGTTACTTGTCCAACTGTACAATACTCAACAATTTCCATCATAACTTCGAATAAATTTCCACCTTCTCTTGCAACCTTCTTCAGTTTCGCCAAACCTTCATCTGATTTTTTTCTATGTAACTCCTTGAAGGTTGTATTTCTATTGATGACCATCATTCTCTCTGTTTCATCTGATCTTGTAACTTCAATATTGAATCCTTCTACAGATAACGATGAATTTACATCTTCTTCAAACATGTTTACTCCAATAATTGGCAATTCCCCAGAATGCTTCTTATGCTCATATATCATTGATTCATCTTGTATTCGATTACGTTGATAATTGACTTCAAGTGAACCAAGTACGCCGCCACGCCTATGCATTTCTTCAAATATTTTCAGAATTTCGTTTTCTACAGAATCTGTTAACCATTCAGCTATATATGAGCCCTGTAATGGATTTTCGTTTTGTAACCATCCATATTCTTTTGAAAGAATTAACTGAATTGCAACCGCATCTCTTACAGTATCTTCGGTCGGAGTGCCAAAAGCCTCATCACGAGAGTTAGTATGTAGGGAATTGGCATTATCTGCAAGTGCATAAAGTGCCTGTAATGTAGTTCTATAGTCATTCCATGTATACTCTTGTGCGTGTAAAGACCTACCGCTACTCTGTATATGGTATTTTAATTTCTGACCCCTTTCATCAACTTCATAGAAATCACGCATAGCAATAGACCAAATTCTCCTACAAACTCTCCCAATCACTGCATATTCTGGGTCCATGCCATTGGAGAAGAACCAACTAAAATTTCTTAAAAATTTATTTGCGTTAAGGCCCCTAGATCGAAACAACTCTACATATGTTAACCCATTTGAAAGTGTCAACGCGGCTTGGGAGATGGGATTAGCTCCAGCTTCAGCAATGTGATACCCAGAAATTGAAACAAAATAATGATTGCGTATATCATTATTTACATAGAACTCTGCAACATCACCCATCATCCTTAATGCCGTATCTAGATTAAATACAAGTGTATTTTGACCCATTGATTCTTTTAATTGATCTGCTTGCACAGTCCCTCTTACTGTTTGAAGAGTTCTAGATTTTATATTATCATATTCGTCTTCAGATGGCTTTCGAGAATTTGTTTCTTCAAACTTTTTCACTTGCTGCCTAATTGCCACATTAAAGAATGCAGCTAAATGCCACCAATAATTTCCATTTATCGTCTTAGATACGGAGGTATTCGCTGCACATAAATCAAATCCTTCAAACAACTTTTCCATTTCATCAATAGTACTTATTGAAACTCCACTTTCACAAACTTTTCCAAAAATATCTAATCTTTCCTTGGGGTCATTACCGTACAAACTTGGCGAATCAAATGCTACGGAAAGCCTATTGAAATTTTGATCTTTTGAGAGATAATGATATCGTTTATTCGTTCTTTCTGCACTGCCTTCTCCTGCAAACATTCTTACAGGTAATTCATCCTGCCTCTTAAATGGAAAAACGCCTCCAGTATATGGGAATGAACCTGGGATATTTTCCTTTCTAATCCATTCTAAAGTATCTCCCCAATCGCTAAAATCTGGTAGTGCCACTCTAGGTAAATCTAACCCGGATAGAGTAGTTCTAGTGGTTTTAACGCTAATATTTTTATTTCGGACTGTGTAATTAGTTTCCCCGGATCGATATTCTTCTACTTTAATATTAAATTCATCAATCTCATTCCAAGTGGTTTCGGGGATTTCCAATCTAATGATTGAAGCTTCCTCATTAAGCACTTTAGCAAGATTTTTATTATCCTTTGATTTCATTAGTTTTGCTACGGCTTCTAATTGTTGACATTCCCGTATTTTCGATGCCATTTTTTTAGTTTTTAAATGGTAATTTCTAATGCAACTTGATACTTCTGCCAAATATCCTTGCCTTTCTGAGGGTATTGGCAAAACTCTACTTGGCAAACCATCATTTCCCAATATTGGTTCAGCTGAAATAAATTTCTTTCCGTGGTTCTGATTAAGCAGTAATGAAAGTTTTTGCCATAACTGATCGACTCCTGCATCTGCAAATTGACTTGCAACAGTGGGAACTATTGGTAATTCAGAATCATTTACATCCCACATTTCTTTATTTCTTTTAAACTGCTTACGAATTTCTATTAAAGCATCTTCTGCCCCAGGTCTGTCAAATTTATTTAATACAACAATATCTGCAGAGTCTAGCATTTGTAATTTTTCCAATTGACTGGGGGCCCCATATTCTCTAGTGGTAATGTACAATGAAATATCGGCGACTTCAGTTATTGCATCATTTCCTTGCCCTATTCCGCTTGTTTCAACAATTATTATGTCAAAACCCACTGCTTTACAAACTTCAATGGATCGGCCTATGCAATCTGCAATCTCTCTGCCACTATCTCTACTTGCAAACGAACGCATGAAGAGATTATCGTCTGAAAGAGAATTCATTCTAATCCTGTCGCCTAATAATGCACCACCTGTTCTTTTTCGTGTCGGATCAGTTGCAAGTAAGGCAATTTTAGTACCGGGATTATCTCTTTGTATTCTCAACATTAGTTCGTCAGTGAGGCTAGATTTGCCTGCACCTCCTGTACCAGTAAGCCCTACTACCGGGCAATTTAAACCATCATTTGAACGAATGATATCTAGAGTTTCATTAAATATTTTCTTATCTGCATTTTCTGCTAGAGTGAGTAATTTTGCAACTGCTCCTTGATCGTCTGCAGTTATTGGCCCATTAAGTGTTTCAAATCTTTTGGGGTCCAATAGATTATTCTTAGAAGCCCTAAGTATTGCATCTGAAACCATGCCCGTCAATCCTAGTTTTCTCCCGTCTTCTGGCGAGTAAATTTTAGCAATATCTGACTCCAATAAATGCTGAATTTCACTCGGAAGAATTGTGCCCCCCCCGCCTCCAACAAGGCATACATGGCCAAAGCCAGACTCATTTAGGATATTTTTTGTATGAGTAAACATCTCTACTGCTCCTCCTTGATAAGATGTTATTGCAACACAATGTGCATCTTCTTGAATTGCTGCTTTGGCCACTTCATCAGCTCCTCTATCGTGACCTAAATGAATCACTTCGCAACCCATTGATTGAAATATTCGCCTAAATATTCCAATTGCAGCATCATGGCCATCAAATATTGCAGCAGCAGTGATGATTCGTAAGGGAATTTCTTCTCCGACGCCATTGCCCATACGTGCCCGAGAGCATCAGTCATCAAAAATTAGTCGTATAGTTTTTCTTAATAGGGCTAAAAATTATTAGATATTTTAGTTCCAGTATGGATAGGTACAGTGTTTATGATTCATAATACACCAGTTATCAAAAGACCGGCAAAAATAAACATTAGGAGGCCCATAGCACCATCAATAATATGTGAAATTGATCTTAATTTATCTACTCTATTCCCTGTAGTTAGTACAGTTGCAACAGTTACATACCAAGTACCGTCAATGGCCATACCAAGAAAACCCATTCCCAAAAGGGTCCATAATCCAGTATCTACTTCAATAAAAGGGGTATAAAGTGCCAACATCCAAGCCAAGATTTTAGGATTCAATAATGCAATTAAAAATCCTTGTACAAAACCTTGACGATTTTGCGTTTCATGCTTACTTTCTTCTTCATTTTCAGAAGGCCCTTTCCTTGCATTGTTTACAAAAACTATTCCGAGCCATAATAGTATCACCACACCTCCAATTTTGAGTATCAATTCAGTCGAATCATGCATTGCCAATAAAGTCGCAATTCCTGCCGCTGCCAAGAACGCATATACTCCAAATCCTAGTCCGTGCCCTACTCCTGTGAATACTCCCTGTTGCCTACCTCCTGCCAATGTATTTCGAATTACTACTGCTAAAGATGGCCCAGGGCTCATTGCACCAAGGCTAAAAACTAGCGCCAAACCAATCCACTGCTCTGGAGACACAGTATTTCCTCAAGCATCAAGATACATTTCTTCAATTTCTGATGCCCAATTTTCTCTAATTTGAATTCTTCTGATTTTAAGAGTTGGTGTTAATTCACCTGAATCTACGTCCAAATCCCTTGGTAGAATTTTAAATTTCTTTATTTGTTCAGGATTACTAAATTGACCATTCAATTCAGTAACATGCTCCATTAATTCATCATGAATTTCTTGGCTGTTTGTGTATCCCAAGAGTGATTTTCCAAAGGTTTCTAGTGAAGATATTTGATCAATAGGATTTTTAGGTATTTTTGCAGGATCCATGCCGTGCTTATCCCTTAATATCGCACCAATATCTAATGTAAATAAAGCACTACAATACTTTCTTCCATCTCCAATGAGCATGCATTGTGACACCAATGGTATTGATTTCATAGTCTCTTCAATAACTAGTGGGGCTATGTTTTTCCCTCCGGAACTTACGTATAACTCTTTAATCCGGCCTGTAATTTTGACGTAACCATCACTATCTATCTCTCCCTTATCTCCTGAATGTAACCATCCATTTGAATCAATGGTTGCAGCAGTAGCCTCGGGATTTTTATAATATCCCTTCATTACATGCCTGCCTCTGAAAAGAATTTCCCCAGAGTCAGAAATCATTAATTCAGTTCCACTAAATGGTTTACCTACAGTTCCAAATTTATGATTTTTCTTAAAACCTAAAGTTGCACCTGCTGTCGTCTCAGTCATCCCATATCCTTCATACAGAGGTATGTCAAGGCTGTGGAATAGTTTGAGAATATCTGGATTAATTGGTGCAGCACCTGTTATGGAATATACGCAATTTGACATTCCAATAGCTTCCTTTGCTTTCTTCTTTATGATGCCTCCAATTATTGGTATTTTCAATAGCTTCATTTTTGTTCCAAGTTTCGCAACTAGATTCCCATATACCTTTTCATAGATTCTTGGGACTCCTATGAATAAATGTGGCTGTACTTCTTTTGCGTAATCAATCACATTCAAAGGAGCATCTACGACAGTCATGTGGAGTCCCCATCTTATATGTGCATGGCAATCAACTAATTGGCCAAAAACATGCGCACAAGGCAACCATGAAACATAACCCCATCCTCTTTCAAAATTTTGTAATTTCCAAACTTCTGCAAGTTCAAAATCAATATTATCATGGCTCAATTCGACTCCCTTTGGATTGCCTGTTGTGCCAGATGTATATATTAATGAAAAAGTATCTTCAGGTTTGATATTATTTACTCTTTTTTCTATTTCTGCATAATTAATATTTTCACCCATTTTTAGAAAATCTGTCCATGACATACATTTTGAATGTTCTGGCATTTCTACTCCATCCATCACTACAGCTGTTTCTAATTTATCCAAGGAATCTAATATCTTATGCAATCTATGTGAACACATTTTTTCCGTCTTGCCTCCATCCATTGGATTATCTCCAACGAAAATTATCTTGGAATCTGAGTTGCCAACAACCCATTCTACTTCATCAGGAGAACAAGTGTGATAAACGCCAACTGCTGCTCCATTACACATATTTGCTGCATGATATGAATTATACCATTCAATCCTATTATATGAATAAATACTTAATTTATCTCCTTCTTCAAAACCTAGCGCAATTAGGGATTTAGCCACAGATGCAGTTTGATCATGAAATTCTGCCCAATTTACATGAACCCATTCTCCATTTTTATTCTTAGTAGATATGGCTTTTTCGTTTGCATGATTATTCGCATTTGAAATCAAATATTCTGGTGTAGTCATTGCCGACATGAAGGTGTCGCAAACTCATATGGACATAAATATTGGTGTATCTAAATATATCTGATATACTTAATTACACTTGATTATTAGATTTTTTCGGAGATGGCAAAACAGAAATAATATTTTCTCGCCAATCGGCCCCTTTATTCTTATTGGCGAGTGGAGAGGCAGGAGATGGATGCCAACAACTTTTGATATTGATATCTAATCCTTCTAAAGCAATCTTGGCCCTTCTTTCAGAATACTTGCCAATGCCAACAACTTCTTCAATATCCATTATTTCAATGACTTCTCTTAGGTGTTGATCACATCTTTCAATGAGTTTTTTTACAGTACTTCCTGAAATTCTATCTGGAGTGATATTTGTAGCGTTGGCCCCATTGAAGAACATAAGAGGGCAATGATTTAACACATAAACGTTAGCAAAAATTTCATCCTTATTTCCATAAAAACTTGATAATAAATTCCATAACCTAGTTCCTGAAATTTCTTCTTTATGCCAATTCAATCCTCCAATCAACCTTTTTGGATGTATATTTTTGGGCTGATATACTTCTAAATCTTTAATTTCTAGTAAATCTCTTACTATGCTAGTGGCAGCAAATGGAATCCCCATTTGTCCCATTCCGTGCGGCCCAGGATTCATGCCAAGAAGAAGTGTTTTAGCACCTTTACCTCCGCCCAATTCTATGAATGCTTTATGCGGATTCCAAGCATAAGATAATGGATTATATATGGCATCTACTGAACATTCTAGAATCATTTTACCTGCAAATTTTTCTACATCCTCTTTTAAACTAATTGCTGATTTTAAAAGCAATTTAACTGCCATCTCATTCATTCCATATCTCCCATTTTAATTCTAAATATTAATTATATTTTAATTTTTTTTATTTCGTGATAGTATTTCTTGAAATATTCTTCCAAATTCTCAAAAACTATGAAAAAGTAAATTATTTTGATATTGGAATTTAAACTAGGTATTAGGTGTATTAGTACTATTCCCCTTCCGCATTATTCATGACCATTGTCATAGTGGACCAAAGCATGGATTGGTTATTTGGACCTTATGAGCTTTCTATGATTAGTTTGATAATCTTAACTCTTCCTATACATTTTTTCTTAACTAGGGATGAACCTGAAAAAAGAGTAAAATTAAACGAAATTTCATCCGAAATAAAGAAACATGGGTATTGGTGGCATATTGGCCTGTATGGAATAATGTTTGTATTCAAGGTATTCATAGATCACCATAATGAGCCAATTAAGTCCAGAGTCGGAGGATTTACTCATTGGATATATTCCATTGAAGGTAATTGGACTAATAACATACAGGATTTTTTCCTTAATGATATTTTAACAAATTTATTATCTGCACATTATTTATTTATGTATTTATTTATGATATGGTTTTCACCAATATATTATATTTTAAGCCGTGATCATGAAATGGCAGATAAAGCAGCATTAAATTATTTTATTATCTATTTACTAAGCGTCCCATTATATCTTTTCTTTAATGTTGAAGTTACTTCTAGTTATCTAGAAGGAATGGACGCATTACTATATCATGATTCATTCACTCTTTCATTCTTTACTTCCAATGACCCTATGGACAACGCAATACCAAGTTTACATATTGGTTTGCCTATCAGTTTATTGATTATTAATAGGCTACATTGTAAAGAAAAAGAAATTAAAATTAAAAATTGGCGTCACAGAGAATTTGATATTTTTGTGATGATAAATGTGTTAATATATTTATTTTCAATACAATATTTGGGTATACATTGGGTAATAGATATCTTACCGGGCTT
>JBKEHQ010000051.1:0-8847 GCA_046710875.1 Candidatus Thalassarchaeaceae archaeon | reverse complement strand
ATACATTTAAGATAGTGAATTTAATAATCAATTTAAAGATTTTATATGATTTTAAATTTATCAAGTATAATTAATTAGATAATAAGTTAGCAATAACTCTTATTTTCATTAATTTGATTATATTTCTCTGAATAAATTCCCGATTAGATAAAAGGAATAATTATTAAGAATCACAATATCCAAATTTTTATGGGAGTTTCACATGGATTTGGACTTGGTTGCTTTTCCCTTGTATTGGGAATAGGAATAGTGGCATTAACTCAAACAGAAACTTTGTTTTTTTGTTGGATATGTGTATTTCCATTATTATTGGCGGGTGTAGGTTTTTTTATTCCAAATAAAGATAATACGGTAGTAATTTATCATGATAAAATTTCTAATACCGAACCTAAAAAAGTTTGGAAGGAGGATTTTTACAATATGGATACTAATAAAGATGGAGTTATCTCAGAAAGTGAATTCAATAAATAATTCAATAATCATTGACTAAAATTATAATTAATTTATTCGATTTTGTTTCTTTAAAAAAAACTTATATTTGATTGCCGTGTGGTTCATTCAATATCAATGTCCTTTTTAAATTAAGAATTATTTAATGGAATCAATATACTTTGAGATTAGAACGTGTAAATATGGATAAATTATTACAAATGGAAAATCTAGAAAGGCACTACGAGACACCTGCGGGTGTTGTAAAAGCACTCGATGGTGTGACTTTTGAAATATTAGAGGGAGAACGAGTTATTCTACTTGGACCTTCAGGATCTGGAAAAACAACTCTGCTAAATTGCCTCTCTGCTCTTGACAGCCCTACTGGCGGATCCTATTCATTTCTTGATGCTCAAGTTCCTCGTAACAACTCAGAAAAAATGACTTCTTTTCGAAGGGAAAACATAGGTTACGTGTTCCAATTTTTTAACTTACTTCAAGATCTCACAGTACTTGAAAATATATTGTTGATTCAGGAATTATCAGGTAATAAAGATCCTCAGCGTGCGAAGGAATTACTGAAACTTGTAGGCCTAGATGCTGAAATTAATCGTTTCCCTGGAGAAATAAGCGGAGGTCAGCAACAAAGGGTCGCTATTGCTCGAAGCATCGCCAAACGTCCAACTCTCTTGCTTGGCGATGAATTAACTGGAAACCTTGACACAGAGACGTCAAATAAAGTAATGGAGGCACTAGTAAGCGCCTGTATGCAGGAAAATATAACTTCAGTTTTTGTTACTCATGATGAAGGATTAGTCAAGTATGCCACACGAGTTATTCGTATTGATAGTGGCAAGATCGTGTCCGATGAAAGTATAAATTCTAATTCTTTTAAATGAGGCATTATCATGTCTGGATTACTTAATAAACGCTTAGCAAGAAGTCTCTGGCGTACCAAACTGAGACTTTTCGCTGTGATACTGATGGTATTTGTCGGCGTTTTCGCAGGTATCACTTTTGGAGGTTATGCACACAATCTTGGAGGGATGTATGATGCAATGCAAGCTGACGACGGGGAAGGTGCCAATCTTGCAGATCTGTGGATTGATAACTTTAGTGCTACTTGGACCCCAGAACAAGTGAAAGAATTCTGTATGGATATTGAATATGCTCTGAATTCTTCGGCTATCGTTTCTTCTATTGATTCATGCGAAGGACGCACCGTAACGCAAGGAGCAATGTTCCACATTAATGATACTGGAGAACACATCATCAATGCTCTTTGGCATGGTATTCCTGCGGATGCAAATGCCGACCGTGTATGGATGCCAGTAGGGCATTCTGAGGGGAGAATTGCAGTTGCATCGGATGAAATTGTTATCGATTCTCACGTTACTGATGCACTTAATCTCAGTCTTGGAGCTACTGTGAGTATTGGAGCCGGAAATGCAACTCTAGACTTCACACTTGTTGGTATGGGGTATCATCCATTGCATGTTCTCATGGCACCTGAAGGTACTCTCTTCCCGCCGACCCCGGGGCAATATGTTGTAGGCTACCTATCTGATATTGGAATGGCTCGAATTACAAGCGAATTTGTTGGTACAAGTAACATGATTGTTTTGGATATCGAAGGTACGCCCTCATTTGATTTACCTGACACTAAAGAGTATGAAGGAGAAGAAATTGACTTGATTAAGGAGATGGTTGACACTTCTTTAAGTTCCACTGAATTAGATGCACGTGTACGAGATAGAGGGCAAAATGAACCTGTAGAGATCATGCGACAGGATTTGGAAGGTACGGAGCGAACGATAGTTCCTTTTACAGTAATGATTGCCTCAATAGCAGCCATAACTATTGTATTAAGTCTGCAGCGTTTAGTACAAAGTCAAGCCAAGGAAATTGCAGTGTTACGTACGCTTGGAGTTAAGCGATCTTCGCTCATGATGGGATATCTTATTGCCCCTCTTGGAATAGGGGGAATCGGGTCCGTACTTGGTGCCTTGGCTGGCCCATATGGTATGAATGGAATGCTGGATTTCTATCAAAATCTAGTTGGTGTGCCGATTATTATCCGGGTCATCCCCCTATCTCTGTATTTGACGGTCATTGGCCCTACTATGTTCATTGTATTCTTATCGGGGGCATTCCCTGCTTGGAAAGCAAGCCGCCTTGATCCATTAATTGTTTTGAGCGGTCAAAATGAAATGCGAATGGGCTCAAATCTTCTTCGAAAACTTACTTCATGGATGCCAACAACTCTGGGACTTTCCATTCGTTCGAGCGTTCGTAAACCGTTTCGTCTTGGTATGACTTTTGTCGCAGTTGGCATCTCACTGATGCTTTTCGGCTCAATTCAAATGATGTCCGCTGGTCTACAAGAGACTTTTGTCGGTAGCCTTGAAGATGACCAATCATGGGATGCTCAGATATATATTATGCCAGATGCAGAAGGGCCTGTTCAAGATTGGGCAAATAACAACTTAGCCAACTATGAGATGATTATTGAAATGCCACTTGGCTCAGTAGATGACTCTGACGGAATTGAACGAATATTCACTCTCGTAGGGATTGATTCATTCCAAAATGGAATGCGTTCAATATCCGTCCTAGAGGGAAATACTCCAACAGCCAATTCGGTTTTAACGCAAGTGATGATGGATGAAGGTAGTATGAAATTTCTAGATTGGAACGTCGGAGGGCAATATTCAGTGAGTCTTAACGGCGCACAACAGGATGTAGAAATCGTTGGAACTTCGACTGCAGAGTTAGCTCGTACTATGTACTTCTTACGTGGAGAATTGAGTGAAATTCTCGGTGTTAATGCAACTTCTATCTATCTTGAACTTCCAGAAGGTGTTCAGGTTGACTCTGCTTTAGGTGAGGTTTCAACAGGTATCGTAAAACGTCAAACATTGCTTGATGGCATCAATAGTTTACTCAACCAACAGACTCAAATATTTCAGGCAATGATGTATCTAGGTCTCCTGTTCACCATTGTTGTGATGTTTAATACAATGATTATGAACGTTGCAGAACGTGATTTCGAATTAGCCACATTACGAGTGCTAGGCGCTTCTACACGCAGTCTTGGAACAATGCTCCTGTTTGAGAGCTTGCTCATAGGCATCATTGGAGGTATTGTAGGAGTTTTGTTTGCTTATGGGGGGGCAGTTGGACTTGCTGCTGCTTTTTCTTCATGGCAATTCTTTGTACCTGTTACAATCGTTCCGAGCGTTGCATGGCAACTGATGTCCGGAGTCATTCTCATTGCTGTAGCCATGACGCCATTCGGAATGTGGCGACTTCGTCGAATGAACTTGGTTGAGAAAATAAAAGATATTTCAAACTGAGATAATTTAAAAGCTCCAATAATGTTAACAATACTCAATATAATGAATTGAATTTTTGAGGTTCAATAAGAAAAATAGACTCAATTTAGAATTACTTACTCTTTATTTCGAAAGGAACTCATAATTATTGAAAAATCATCTTAGTTGGTTACCATCGGCGTCAAAAGAATAATATCCCGTCTAATCAACCAAAATTTGTGAATGACCTCTTTGCTATAATGCTATCATCAATAATAATCCTGATTGTTGCTATAAGAAAAATTTTGATACCTATGAAATTCAATGAGGAAGTATTTGGCGAAATCCATCCTGATGAGATCCATAACTCGGCTACAATGCGTATGTTGATCGGGGCCGGTTTTGGTAGCGTCGGGTTAATGGGATTAATACTCGGATATACTCTTGAATCAGGAGAAGCTACTGAGGCATTGCTATATGCCATGGCTGCAGCATTCTCATTCATTTTTGGAACTCTCTTGTTTTCTAAACAAAGAGGGTATGCCAATGAATTGCCAACACCTCCTTTGGTATTATTTCCATCATTAATTGTATTATGTCTGACCTGCGCTTTAATTTGATTAATTATTAACATAATTGCTATATTTTGCATCACTCATCTTTCTTCGGAAACATCACTAATGTTGATATTAATTAATCTAAGGCCGATGATTATTGTATTGTTAATGTTAACATCCGCTCTTATACTGAGGCGTAATGCAGTGATATATGAGTAAATGTGGATGCGGTAAATCGCCAACAGGAATGTGTATAGGATGGCATGGTTTATCCCAAGAAGAATATGAAGCGAAATTAGAAGAATATAATTCGAAGGAAAAAAGTCAATAGTATCAACTAATTGATTCGGATAAGTTGCAAGGGGTCATCCAAAATCCTTCCATCTGGGGGGATGGTAGTTTGATGGACTTTCAGTGAGCCAGTCTGAACTCTAGGCACTGAAAAGACCCACTGAATCTCCTTTGCATTCCATACCAATGATTTAGTTTTCATAAAGAATAGAACTATTTCCTTTCAGAAGATCTTTTTTTTCTTGATTCCACTCTTTCTTCAGCAAAATGATAATGGCCAATTCGGCTAATTTCGTTATAATGCCTAGGTAATCTTCGATAATGTAGTGTATGTCATGATTGGATGCAAAATATGCGGCGAACATGACAGTAACGCCCATTCCCAACCCTAATCTCGCTATTTTATCCTGCCATTGGCTAAAATTAATGAATAAGGATAAAACCAGAATTCCAATGACTCCAACTCCACCAAGCAGTAGCAGATAATCATTCAAACCCACCAAGATATGCACAGAACCTGTGAATGATGCAAGTGCGAATACCAATGGACTTGATAGATATGTTTGAATTTCAAGGAATCTAGTAATTAGGAAATATATGGATGCAGAAATAACAATTGAAATAAGCATAATCTGGAAATTTGTAGGGCCGCCAGAACTTTCGCCATCATGGGCAGAAACTAATGGTACAGACAAAACTGCAAGTATCCCTGATAATATTAGACTGAGCGTACGGTGCTGCATATTTACTCCTATACGTGATATGATAATAACTTTCACAGTGGTTTCTTTCCGAGACTAGGGCCTACACGGCCCCTTTGCTGACTCTACGGTTCACCTGTGGATGGAAGGGTACCCTTTGCTTCAAGTTGAGAGGTTTAGAATATAATTTCCTCAACCTCATCGGCCGCCTTTGAATACTGACTTATGAAGTCCCAAACTATGTAGGTTGATTGGACTAAACCTTGAGTTCCTATTAGAATTTCACCAAGAATAGTTCCATCGGATTCTGGGTCCTTTGCATAGGGGTTATGTTGAGCAACATATATTGACATTAATCTGACTTCTGCTCCATCCTGACAATCACTGAAACCATGAATGGAGTATAGGCTATTTACTTCAAAAGTTTCTGCGGATCCAGAACATCCGTTATATTCACCCCAGTTATGCATGTTCTGGATAGCCCCTGTTTCAAATGCTTCAGATGGCGAACCAGGATTCTGTATTGCATGAGATGCTGAAGTACCATAGACGATAAATTGATCTAACATTCCATGCACTTCAATGATGGGGATTGGTGAGTATATTGGATCATAATCTGTATTCAGGTACTGTGCCATGCAACCTATTGCAGCAAAGACATCACTAGCCTTCATTGCTAACATTTGGGACATTGCACATCCATTCGACCAACCAGTAGCATATATCCGATTAGTATCAATCTGATGGATTTGAGTTGCTATATCTACTAATCTTAGTATGAATCCAAGATCATCATGTGATTCACAGCACCAACCAGCATTCCATCCTCTAACTGGTTCTACAGCCGCTGGATATACCACTACTGCCCCATATTCATCTGCTATGTTATTGAAATCTGATACGTACATCTGCCCTCCTGCAGTACCTCCCCATCCATGAATATCAACTATCAACGGAACAGGTAAATCTAAATCAGGATTCTCAGGGATATGTGTCATCCAACATCTGTCTGTACCATCATGCTCGATACAGGTATAATCACCTTCTTCGAAATATTCTGGTTCTACTGGGGCATCAACTATTTCCTGGTCTTCTATTTCTTCAGAAGAAATACATCCACTCAGAGTCATAGAGATTATTATTAAAGATAGCATTAACGCGCTAAATCTCCGATTCATATACTATGCGAGTCTTAATACTAAAAGATACTATTGGTAACAATAGAAACTTATTATTCGGAAAGAATATTCACTTTTGAAGATAAGAAAGCATTTCATCGAGTGAACACGAACTCCAGAAGAGAAAGTTCGAAAGGAACATCCCGGCCTGATTTTTTAACTCGCGATAAATCCCTTCTAGGGCCCATCACAGAGAGGATTATGGACCCTTTATGGTGGACATTTAGAAGGTGGTCAATTTGAATTCCCATTTGGATTAATGAAAGTTCTTATCATGATTTGACAAATGGCGACTATAGTAAATATAGATGCAGCAACCAAAGCGATTCCTGAACCAGGTCCAGCATCATATTCTGCTGAAAGATATAGCCCAATAATTACTGAAGATAATCCTAATATTTGTGTCCAAACTAAACATGATTTGAAGCTTCGGCCAATTAATTGCGCAGTTGCTGCAGGAGTAACAAGTAGGGCTGTAACCAGTAATGCTCCTACAATTTTTACCATGCTTACAACTACTGCAGCAGTAATGATACTGAACAATAGGCCAAGACCTTGGACTGGAAGTCCTTGTACTCTAGCAGCCAAGGGGTCAATTGTAATTGCAAGCAAACCATTACGAATGAAGACTAATATGATCATTGCTCCTATGCAAATAAATGAAATTTGATCTAAGCTAGCTTTGTCGATTAAAAGTTGGGAACCAAATAAGTAACTATGAATTTCAGTTGTTATAGCCCTACCAGAGATCCTCAAAGATACCAGTCCAAGTGCCAACATACCCGTCATAAAAATAGCAATAGATGAATCTCCAGTAAGTATTTCTCTTGATTGTAATTCATAAATTAAAATAGATGCAATAATACTGAACATCAATGCATACCACAATGGAGATGTTGCACCAAGAACGATTCCAATAGCCACGCCACCGAAGGATACATGTGCCAAGCCATCTCCGATTAGCGCAAGATTTCTAACCAAAAGGAATGTTCCAAGAAAACCTGCTACAATTGTGACCATTATGGAAGCAATCAATGCACGTTGTAAACCCGGAATGGCACCATTGAAGAAAGATGGGAAATATTTCCCCGGCATTGCTGGTGCAATGAATTCTAAAAAGGGAGCACAGATGTCAAATAGAATTAAACCAATTCCCACTATTCTTCCTCCTTTTTATTAGATTTTGAGTGATTATGATCTTGCTCGTGAACTGGTCGAATACCACGTAAATCTGCAAGTCTTTCTAATTCAGGAAAATCTTCATTAGGGCCGTCAAAGCTAATTGTCTCTTCTAAGAAAATCATCCTATGGGCCGTTTGACGAATAGCAGTTAAATCATGAGAGACCATAAGAATCGTTTTTCCACTATCATGGCAAAGTTGATCTAATAATTTTAATAATGAATTTCTAGCATCACGATCCATACCAACCAAGGGCTCATCAAGTAAGATAAATTCAGCCTCAGTTGCAAGTGCTCGAGCAATAACGGCACGTTGCCGTTGACCTCCTGATAGTCTAGCGACGTCGATATTTTCGAAATCTTGCAATCCTACCATTTTGATTGCTTTATCCACTTTATCATGACGAGTATTATTTGACAAGAAAAATAGATTTTTAGTATTTAAAGTACCTAAGTGAACTAATTCACGGACTGTGATTCGGACATCTCGGGGCAAATTTGCTGCAGCCTGAGATACCCAGGCAATTTTTCCATGAAGTGTTCTCGACATAGGGCTGGAATCATAGATCTTGATGTTACCTTTTTGTGATTTCAAGACTCCAAGAATAGATAGTAGAAGTGTTGACTTTCCGCTACCATTTGGCCCTACTAAACCGACAAACTCACCTTTATTAATTGACAAATTGATGTCTTTTAAAACTAGTTTTCCAGATCGGAAAATTGTTAAATCATCAATTTTAAGAATCGGCCCTTCTGGGTTTTTTTTACCCAATGATGCCGTTTTCATATAGGGACCAACCAAGATGAACTATTAGATTCCATTGTATTAAAAATTAATATTTAAGCAGTTCTTGCCAAATAAAATTCAACCACCAAATAACTGATAATAAATAAAAATACACCTATCACTAGGATGATTGGGAGAGTGTCGACTAATTGCATACCTCCACTCCCCCATCAAGATAGTATTTCGTACATCCAATTTGTAATTAGCATCCTATTCCATTAACCAAATTATTAAGATTCTTAGTCATCATAGAAATATAATTATCATCACTGTCACTTGGGGCCATTTCCATAGTATACAATATCTCTATTGATACTCCAGTATCTTCAACAATGCTATTTACTGCATTTTGGCTAGTATATTCTTCAACGAAAAGAACTACAATCCCTTTTTCATTGATATGCTCAGTG
>JBKEHQ010000050.1:0-9398 GCA_046710875.1 Candidatus Thalassarchaeaceae archaeon | reverse complement strand
CAGTCGAAATCAACAAAGCTATCCTTATATTTGCGTCTAATTCAATATCCATAACTCAATCTATTTCAAACGAAGTGTTTGTTATATATTAACTATGCCATAGAAAATAACATAATAGTTTATTATTAAGAGTTTACCGTTCTTCTTGAAGTTTTTTTGCTAATTCTGACCAATTAACTAATTTTTTTGCATTAATTATTTCCATTATTTTAGAATTTTCAACTTTAGATACTTGTTCGAATGTAGTAATACCAGCATCAAATAATTTCTGAGCGCCGACTTTGCCGATTCCTCGAAGTCTAGTTAGATCATCAGCTACCGGAATAATTTGAATATTGCTGTTCGCACCAGCATCAGAACCTGCACTGAAATTCAATATTCCATCATCGAGTAAATCTGCAAGGATATCTTCCATTTTTCTACCCGTTTTATCAGAAATTGCTTTAGATTCAATTCTTTCCGCATGACTTTGAGCAGTTTTACTTTTATCTGATTCATTCATCAAATCCAATACATGGGCCAATCCCCTCCAATTCTTAGGATTTAAGCTCTGATTTATGGTTGCCTTTTTCCACACCTCAAGGGCGCCGGATAAATCTCCTTTTGCAATTAATCTAAGTGAACGATCTTCTGGATTTTCAGATTCTGAAGCTTGTTCTAAAAGTTTGTCTAGTGTATTATCGGATTCTTCTTCTACTACTTCTTCTACTACTTCTTCTACTACTTCTTCTACTACTTCTTCCACTACTTCTTCTACTTCTTCTACTTCTTCTTCTACTACTTCTTCTACTACTTCTACTACTTCTTCTACTACTTCTTCTACTACTTCTACTACTTCTTGTTCTTCCGTATCAAAATCATCAAAATCATCAAAATCTAAATCTTCTTCTACTCCTTCAAATTTCTTTTCTACCTCTGCAACTTTCTTTTCTGCCTCTGCAACTTTCTTTTCTGCCTCTGCAACTTTCTTTTCGGCTACTTTTGCTTTCTGAACAAGTTTTACTGCTACTTCTTCAGGTATCACGGCCTTTCGTGTATTATTAGTTTGGTATAACCATATTGAGATAGATAATATCAAAAATAGAGCCAAAAAATCTTGAAAACTAAGGCCATCGCGGGGCCTCAAATAATCTCCATCAGACAAAAATTCCCTAATATAAAAAGAGTCTCCGAGTAATTCAAATATGTTAATAATCTCTAAAGATATTAATGATAAAAGAGTAATTAATCCAGATATTTGTAATAAATTATTTTTTGCTTTGGTCAACGCAATCCACACCTAATGATATAGGGGGGCGTTTAATAGCATATTAAATAAACTAATTTTGTGTTTATAGATTTTTAGAGTGATTACTACATTCCAAACTTCGTCCTAATTTACCTACTGAATCAAAATATTTAGATAAGTCTGCCCATGATTCACGGTTTTGATAATTATTTCTTATTGAATTTATCAATTCTTCGAATGATTTTTGAGTATTCTTTTCACTACTATAATCTCTTAGTGGATATTTTTTTGACATGGCCTCCATCAATTTTTCATATCTACCTTCAAATTTATCTAACATTTTTGGAATTCCTGCGATTTTCTTATCAGGATCTTCAAGGTTTTGTCGATAGGATTCTTCCATTAAAACTGAAACACGAGATCTAGATAGTTCTTCTTCTGATTCTTCCATAACATCTGGTTCATCTAATTCTTCTAATTCTTCTAATTCTTCCATAACATCTGGTTCATCTAATTCTTCTGATTCTTCTAATTCTTCTGGTTCTTCTAATTCTTCTGGTTCTTCTGATTCTTCCATAACATCTGGAAAAATTGGAGTTTCTTTTTTTGGTGATCCTTTTTCAACAGGTTCGTAATCGTTAAAAGAATCGTCATCTTTGGAAACATTTGGATATTTTTTATATAATGCTTCTACTAATTTATCATATTTACCATCAAATTTATCCAATAGTTTAGGAATATTGGAAATTTTCTTTGTTTTTTCGGTATCTTCAAGATTGTCAGAATATACTTTCAGAAGTATTTCGTTGGCCTCTTCACGGGTCAGATTATTGGCCACTTTCAATCAACTCTGAGACTGACTGTATGTGGTGTGATTATTAATGCGCCGATGCAAAGTTATTCTTCTTCGCCTTCTACTTCAAAATTACCAATATCTGAAAGAGAGTTTGAAAGTCCTTGCCATTTCTTGGACTCTTTGCCCCCTGGGGCTGTCAAAAGGCTCCATCTATCGAAGGATGTTTTTACATCTCCATCTTCCAGCGCGGTGGCGGCAATATTCATAGTTGCTGAAGCGGAAAGTAAATCCAATAATTTAGAAAATGCATCATTTACGATTGGCACAGATTTATTTGGCTTAGATAAACCAATTGAAATTGCATCGTCAGTATTTTTCCAAACTCTCTCTATTGCTGACAATCTATCTTCCTTTATTCTCTTTGCTAGTCTAATGATGAATGTTTGTTTTAAGCAAAAAATGATTAAAAGGAATATCAAAAATAGAGAAAGATAATCACTTAAACCTAAATTTGGCAAAGGTTCTATCCATTTAGGATCTGCCCATAAATTTAATTTAGCACCATCAGGAAATGTCGCAAAACCAGTACGCTCGTAAATTTTTGCCAATTGGCCTAATTTATTTACAATAGACAGAGCGGTAAATATTATTATAAAAAATAATAATAAAAACCATCTTCGTGATTTAATTGATATCATTTTAGGTTTTTTCCTATAATTTTCGATTTTAAGTTTTCGCGATGGATTATTTATCCATAGTCTAAATAATGTAGATAATAGATAAATGATAATAATATAATCCTGATAGCCTAATTTTAAATCTCCCCAAATTATACGATTAGAAAATATATTAGTCGCCATTGCCATAGATGACGGCAATAATACTAGTTTTTCCTTACTTTCAATAATTGGGATTTCAGGGAATAAATCATAATTATTTAATGCAATTACCGCATTGTCTATTAATCCCAATATATTGATTATTTCAAATATGGCAATTACAGTGGAAAAGACTACTGTATAGGATTTTGGTTCAGAAAATATGCTTGCCACTGAACCTCACCTGTACTTCGCAATACTGTATAGCCTATGAAAACACCGAAAAAAAAAGATTCCTAAGCATTGTCTGCATAGTACTAATAACATAAGGGGAGGAAGAATTACTATGACCGATTATTTAGATCGAATCGGTGCTGGAAAAATACTAATATCAAAAGAGCCTTTTTCATTTGATTGGACTCCACCGAGCTTAGTTGGAAGAGAAAAAGAATTGATGGAGATTGCATCGATTTTTATTGGAATTGATAATCCTAACGTAAGTGCAAGAGCCACTATAATGGGCCCAGTTGGTTCCGGTAAAACGGTTTTAGCAAAAAGATTCAGTGATGATTTGATTAAAAAATTGGAGGGCAGAAGAAAAATAGTATCAATTCATATCAACTGTAGAAATTATTCAAGAACATCTCAAGTACTACATCAAATAGCAATGAAATTAGATCCCAGGCATCCTGAAAGGGGATTTAGTGCGGGTGAAATTATACACACCGTCAGAAGAAATCTCAATTCTCATAATATCCACCTCATCCTTATACTGGATGAAGTTGACGTACTCATTAGAAAGGATAGTTCAGACTTAATATATAGGCTGTTAAGAATTGATGAAGGGCAAAATGATAAGGGATATTTATCATTAATTCTTATTAGTCAGGAATTAAGTCTCATGAATAGATTTGAGGCAGCAATAATATCAAGATTAGGCATGACTAATGTACTCAAATTAGAACCATATGGTGAAAATCAATTGATTGGAATTGCCAAACAAAGGGCGTTACTAGCTTGTAAAAGTGGTTCCATAAGTGAAGATATTTTATCTAAAATTGGACGATATTCGGCAGTAAGTGGAGATGCGCGCATGTGTATTGAATTACTAGAAGGAGGTATTAGGAGAGCAGAGATGAACGGCATGGATGAAGTTCGTATTGAAGACATAGAGCCGAGTCAATTTAGGGAGTCTTCTGTTGAGCCAAGTCAGATTGATGCCCTATTAGAACATCAAAAATTAGTTTTACTTGGAATTTGTAGAAGATTAAAAAAGAAAGATAATCTTTTCAGCGGGGATGCTAAAAAACTGTACATATTAGTTTGTGAAGAATATGGAGTGAAAGCCAAAGGCCATACTACTTTTTTGAAATATTTGAAATCTTTGGAAATAGAAGGCCTGATTGATACTAAAACAGTCAATTCGATTACTGGAAGAGGTAGAACACAGAACATAACTATGTCAAATTCATCACCAGCAGAATTAGAAAATAGAATTGAAAAAGTTTTATCAAGGTACTGATAAAAATATCAATACTTCCGAACCGCTCTTATAGCAACCTTATGTCGGAATGCCGTCAGAGGACTTATTATGGCAGGCGAACAATCATTTAAAGCGGTGATTAATGATACAAATCCTACATTCAATGGAAGAGCTTTTTCCATGGAAATAACAGGATCAAATTATAATCATTTATTAGGTAAAAAGATTGGAGATACAGTTGATGGCGGATTCCTAGGAGAAGGAGATCAGAATCTTACTGGATATAAATTACAAATTACTGGCGGATCCGACGTTACCGGAAGGGCAATGCGATCGGACCTTGATGGAGGTTCAGTCAAATCAATCTTAATAACCGCAGGAGTCGGATATAAAGGTAAAAAGTATGTAAAGAAAAACGGGAAAGTATATCGCTACAAACATGATGGCTTGAGAAGGCGTAGAAATCTTCGAGGAAATGTCATAAGTCCAGAAACACGTCAAATAAATCTAAAGGTCGTCGAAGTCGGTAAGAGAAATCTAGGCATAATATTCGGCGTAGAGGAAGCACCATCTGTCGAACAAGCCTCTACCGAAGAGGCGTGAACGACAGGAGTGATGTAGTCTGACAAAATCACTTTCAAGACAACCTGAAGTAAATATTGGCATGGTTGGCCATGTCGATCATGGTAAAACTACTCTCACTAAGGCCCTCTCAGGAACTTGGACAGATACTCATTCCGAAGAGATGAAGCGTGGAATTAGCATTAAGCTAGGTTACGCAGATACTGCATTTTATTGTACCAATAATGGAGAATATTATGCGACAGGCAAGCATCCTGAAGAAAAGGATGACTTAGAAAAAGATCTTCTTAGATCTGTATCTTTCGTTGATGCACCTGGTCACGAAACTCTAATGGCGGTAATGATATCTGGTGCCTCAATAATGGATGGGGCTTTATTATTAGTATCAGCAACTGAAGGTTGCCCTCAGCCTCAAACGAGAGAACATTTATCTGCACTAGAAATTGCAGGAATCAGTAATATTGTGATAGTACAAAATAAGATTGATATCGTTACAAGAGAACGGGCCATTGAATCATATAATGAAATAAAGAACTTTGTAGAAGGCACTATTGCTGAAAATGCACCAATAATACCAGTTTCGGCACATCACGATGTCAATTTAGATATGTTGATTCAAGCAATTCAAGAAACCATTCCAACTCCAGATAGGACATCTGATGAAAAAGGCTTGATGTATGTTGCGCGATCATTTGATGTCAATAGGCCCGGAACGAGGCCTAGTAAACTCAAAGGAGGAATAATTGGAGGTAGCGTTGTAGAAGGATCTTTCAACGTTGGTGATAAAATCCTCATAGCACCAGGAAGAAGAATAAAGGAAGGTAATAAAGTTCGATGGGAACCATTGGAAACCGTAATTGAAAGTGCACAGGGAGGGGGTTTAGATCTTGAGACTGTGCATGCAGGAGGATTATGCGGAATTGCGACACCAATGGACCCAGTTTCTACCAAGGCAGATGAGTTATCGGGCCAAGTAATGGCAAAAATAGGAGAGTTGCCCCCGATTTGGTCTGAATTAAAGGTCGACTTAGAGTTACTAAAATTTATGGTTTCTGGAAGTGATGAGGGCAGTAGTGAAGTTCGACCACTTCAACCAAATGAAATGTTGATGATTAATTCGGCCACAACCACTAGCGTAGGTACTGTTTCATCAATAAAGGGTAGAAAGGCCACTATAACTCTAAGATTACCCATCTGTGCAAAGGAAGGTAGCAGAATTACCCTATCAAGGCGTATTGGTACAAGATGGCGTTTAATAGGCCATGGTTCAATAACTGGGTGATAATTGATGATGCGCGTCTTGGTTGACGCTTGTGGCTGGGCAGCATTAATGGATGCAAAATTAAATGTTGACTCCGCTTTAATTGGAGTGATTGGAGAATTTGAATTAATTTTAATGGAAAGGGTGAAAGAAGAATTAGATGAATTATCCAAGACTAAGAGGAATTTGTTACTAAGCCTTTTAGAAGTAAAAAGTACTTTAGTTGTAAATATCAAGGGATTAACTCATACAGATGATATGTTAATTAAAATGTCAATAGAAAATTCATGGCCGGTTCTTACTGTTGATAGGGAATTAAAGGAACGTTTGATCAACTCTGGTGGATCATATATAGAAGTAACATCCAGAAAAATATTGAAACTAATTGGATTAAGGAAGGGTGAATAATACGTCATCATCATGTCCATCCAAGAGACCTATTTTTACGGCAGCATCTATCCAAGCATGAGCATAGTTTATTGCAGCAAATGAATCAACTAATTTTCCAGATTTAAGAAAATGCCGTGCATCTGATGAATAATCATCGCACATCCTAAGCATTGACTCGAGACGTTTCTTATCGGTATTATTTTTTATTATAGGCGTGGCTTTTGACCTTGCTTTTGCAGTTAACTTAAGATATTTCTCAATTCTTTCTGGAGTTATTTTATCTTCAATTTCCAAAAAAACACAACCTAAAAATGACTTAATGCAGAATTACTTAATTTAAACATCCTAGAACGACCTTTCTTTCTAACTGAAAGTATACCAGCTTTATTTAAGCCATTATAAATTTGTGATAATCTTGGCCTCCCAACTTGTAATAATGCTTGTAATTCGTCATCTGAGGGAGATATTTCCCTTTCTTTAGCTTTTGAAATTACAAGAACTTCAGCATCCGATAATTGGGATGCATAATCTCTATCGAATAGATTATCACTTTCCCATTTGGGCCCCAATGGTATTTTTTTATAGTTTTTTGAAGCATTAATCATCAAATCATCAGACTTAATTGTCTCCTCTATGATTGTATCTTCAAACATGGGTTCTTCGAATATTGGATTATCATACATTATTTGTTCAGAACTTCCCTCTTCATAAATCGTCTCATTAGGTAGAGTAGATTCCTCATTTGCATCTACGGTCCAAACAGCATCTTCAGTCCTATCAACTATTTTTTCATTAGTATCATCCAAGGCGTCAGAATCATACTCTGGGTTATTCGACATTATTGATGATTTATGATTCATAAAATTAGGAAAATTTGGTTCTGAAGCGCTAGCATCAATAAAAATCGTAGATTCTTCACCTGCGGTAACATTAGATTCGATTGAGTCAGAAGTATTCCTAGATCTACCAATTATTCCTCCAAAATTAGTCACTTTTGGCTTGTTAACTTGATTATATTCAAAAGGAGTTTGTTTATGATTGAATTGATCTGAATCATCCTTATTTACGTAATTAAAATCATTATTATTATTATTATTATTATCAATTTTTTCATCATCAATAACAATATTTTTCAATTCTTCATCGATTACTATATCATTATCAATAATAGGTTGCTTGAATTCTTCGCTCCAGTCAATAAGTGTAAAATCATCATTTCTAGAACTTGGTTTATTTACAACTTCTAAAATTGGTTTCGGCATATCAATTATATCCTCTTCGGCAGAAATAATAGTATTTTCTGGAGTTTCCATATTTTGAGGATTATCAACTAAAAATGGTTTTTTCTCTAAATTTTTTACAATTTCATACTCATCTACAATTATTGATTCTTCTGATTGGACTAAATTTTGTACAGTATCATTTGAATTAAATTTTTTAATTGGTTTAGATGTTATTTCATCCAAAGCATGCAATTTCTTCAGAGTCCCGAGCGAGCCAATTCCTCTGTGTTCATCAACTAGATTCTGTAGTAAGTTGACAATTAAACGTGGGTTTCCTCCAGTTTTTTGATAAATTAGTTTCAGAATGTTGGGCCTTAATAACCACTTTTCTTTCCCCATTTTCATTATCCTTTTATCAACTAAATTTTGTATATCTCCAATGTCTAATTCCTTCAATTGAATTGGTTCAGCAAATAAACCAATAGTATCATTATCTAAAGAATTAAGTTGTGAAGGAGTAAGTGAGATAATGACCAATGCCCTTAATCTTTGAAGTATTGGAGTTATTCGAGGTAGGAAGGTCTCGATTGATATATTGGAAGGATAATCCAAAGCAACAATCGGTAAAGGGCCAGTTTTTGATTCTAAGTTTCTAACCAACCCATCTGAAATTTTATGTATTGATTTTGATTTTTCAAATCCATCAAATGATATCGATATCTCGTGTATCACAGAAAGTAATTGATTATCTTCAGGCCAATATTGACATACAATATCATTTGATGAAAATGAACATATTGAATTAATCAATGATGTTCTACCTGAACCTCTCTCACCTGAGAGTAATATCATTCTTGGAGATCCAGATATTATTAATTCTCTCATCGAGGATAGTATATTGTTTCTGCCGACAATTTCTGAAATTCTATTTCCTTCAATGGGCCTTGAATCAAATGGATTACCCCTCAATGGTGGAATAGAAATTGTTAGTTGCTGTTCCATTACCATATAACCCCAGTTTGTACCTGAGCATATAATATTGACGGGTGCTAACGGTATATTAACGCATATTTTTGCATGTTTTTAAAAAAACCGGAAGGATTTTTAATAGAATTTCCTCGTAGTTGTGTGTTTTATTAAAAATACTATTAACGCATCATTAACGCATTATTAACGCATTATTAACGCTTCAATAACCCGTTAACCATCATATTAACGCAAATCTGATTTGACGAAATAAATATTATTCGTAAATTTTAGAAGTACTTAGCATCAGGAGAGTCCGATAGCATGCCAGTAGAGAATAGTCGTTTAGAAGGATTTTACAAACTCCCAGTATCGGAAAGAAGGGAAATGTTAGCAGAAATAGCTAACTTAAAAGATGAACATGTCAATGCATGGGCATTGAATGGAGAATTAGATGAAGAAAGTGCAGATCGGATGATTGAAAATGTCATCGGCACATATTCATTGCCAATAGGCGTAGCTACCAACTTCATAATTGACGGAGAGCACTATTTTATACCATTTGTAGTTGAAGAACCCAGCGTAGTAGCGGCAGCAAGCAATATGGCTAAAAGGTGCATTAGTAATGGAGGATTTAAGTCCAATAATGAT
>JBKEHQ010000049.1:0-9685 GCA_046710875.1 Candidatus Thalassarchaeaceae archaeon | reverse complement strand
AATAATTCTTGGAAGAAATTTCCTTAGAAATGGATTTATTGTCAGCCCATCAAGACAATGTATACACACTATGATTGGGACTGAACCAAGGATAATTATCAAGAATGATAATTTAGTTGCATGAGTAGACTTTTAACTATATTTATCTTAAAGGGAACAATGGAACATATTGAAACTCCATATCCAATCTCTGAACCTTCTAAATGGTGGCTCAAAAGTCTTGCTATATTTATGGCTATAATGATTTTTTTTATGTTATTTCAGATAGCATCTGGGGTATTAACCCCTATTTTAATAGATCAAGTTCCTAGGGATTTTAATGAATTAGAAATATATCCAGAAAACGGAACCGAACAAGAAATAAATGATTGGGAAGAAAGTAATGAATTTTGGAATGAAACAATTGAATATCTTGATCAATTCAAAAATTTTTCTAAATACTATGCAATTTACGGTATCATATTATTCTTTTTAGGGTTAATGGCAATTCCAACATTATGGAGCGGTCAAAGGGAACTTGGGATCAGATTGACCATGTGCTGGTTTGTAATTTATGTAATCAGTCAAATACATATAATAATGATGTTTTATATTGGCCCGGGGATTACTCCAGAATATAATTTTGGTTCTGGTGGTAATTATGGTGATGCTATGGATGTATCGGAAAAAATATGGGTTTTAATTTCAGTTGGACAAATTATGCTCTGTAATACAATACTTCTTGCAGTTATTTTATTTATTTTTTCAAAATCAAAAACTCAAACATCATATGATATCCCCTCTGGATTTATTAAAGAATAATATCTGATATTTATTCGTAAAAATACATAACATAATACACAAGAGTTAGATGGCGGTATTAGAAATGAATGAAGATTTTACCTCTGGTTCGATTGGAATAGGGGCAATGATAATCTTTATTGCATTAATTCTTGTTGCCGCTGTTTCCAGTACCGTAATAATTCAAACAGTTGAAAAATTACAGGAAGATGGAGATTCAACATCACATGATGTTCAAGACGAAATTTCTAGAAAAGTAGAACTTGTAGACGCATATATCAGGAGTGTAGGAGGAGATTGTAATGTAAAATTATTTCAACATGCAGGATTCGATGGCTGGGTTGCAACGTTCGGAGTTGGCGATTATTTAGTAGCGGATTTCATAGCCGCTGGAGCAGTTGACAATGATGCATCATCCATAAGGATCGAAGAAGGTTGTGCAGCAAGTATGTTCGAAGGTGAAAATTTTGATGGTGCATGGGAGGCAGAAGTGGGCGAAGGAGACTATGACTTAGGAGATTTAGAGGCTGTAGGGTTACAAAACGATCAACTTTCATCTATGAAAATTAAGGGATTTGGATTGACGGTATTCTTTAAATTATCTGCTGGTGCTCCATCTATATTGGCAGGAGATATAAGTTGGTCTGTTGGCTGTGAAGCACAGGATGGAAGTTTTGCAATTGACTACAATACAATAACTCTCTCGGGATCAAGACTTATTGATGGTTTAAACACATTTGGACAAGATTTTGATATTTTGCCAAATGAATACATAACACCAGGTATGAAAGTTAAGGTTGAGGTTGATTTTATATCTTGTGTGCCTTCATTAGATGAGAGTGTAGAATTTACATTTTTTGTAACTAAGGGGGCCTCCAAAACCAATTCATTGTTATTTGGGGATCTCTTAATTGGTTATGATTTAATTCACCAACCTTGGTAATAGCTTAATCTAATATTGCATAAAATATGAAATGTTTACTTTATGCAAAGCTTATTGAACCAATCTTCCAAGCCGAACTCATTATATTTTGCAATTAAATAATTTATTATTCCATTTTATTTGTAAATAATAGATGATAAGTGCGATATATGACCCCATGCTTCGTGCTATTATGGCTAGAGGTGGCAGAGTGGTTAATTTCTTCTGCATTTTAATAGTTTCAAGCACAGTTTTCGCAGGGTGTTTTGGAGATAGTGAAATTGTTAAGAATGAAATTATAGATTGGGATGTAGGTTTCGCTTATATTGAAAATCCAGGAACCTTTGAAGATTCTAGAGAATTTGTAGTTGGAAATCCATATAATAATGAAACATGGGGTAATGCTTCATGGGCAGTTTTTGGAAATGAAGAGGGAGGAAATTGTTGTGAACATTATTTGGCTGGAACCAAAGAAGGTTGGATAGTTAACTTTGGAGGTGAATATCCTACATGGTCTGAAGATAGGGGCCATACGTGGCAAGAATATGTTCCAGAAATATTCTCTCAACTAGGTTGCTTAGAGCCTAAGCCTACAGTCCCCGGGCAAGAAGGCCTCGGAGAAGGGAGTATTGTTCAAGCCACGAACGGAGATCTGATTTCAATGGGCTGGTTCCCCTATCCAAGTCTCAGCGGAGCGGATCAATTTTATGCATTTTTGTATGATGCTGATGACGGAGAATGGAGTTGGTGCTTCAACAGAACTCCTGAGCCATTTTATGATCGATCATGGCAGGTAGAAGTAATAGGGCCGATTAATGGGGGAATATATGGGAATGGTGATTATGCTACTATTGTGATTTCAAATTTTTGGCATCAAGTACAAAATATAGGGGGTCAAATATCTACAGATGGATTAAATTATGATTATATCAATTTCCCCGACAGAGATGGTAGTCTAGCAAGCATAGAAGTAGATTTAACGGCTTCTTCTTTGGGTCCAGAGTGGGACTTCACTAAACCACATAAAGAAATGCGTGCATTTCCAGTTCCTTCAGGGGGATTATATTTTCCAAATTATTTTATTGATGACACAGATGCCTTTTTGGACACCTCGTTAAATTGGTGGTCAGCCACTTCATTAAATGGCTCTACATTACCATCTGAATATTGCGCTATAGACTCTTCATCTGCATTGCATTGCGTTATAGCAGAAGGTACAGAAATAACTCATCTTATGTCATGGGATGGAGGAGAATCTTGGGAAAATAATACCTATGAATTGTCTGGTTTTGCGACAGAAATAGAGGAGTGGGAATTTCACTCCAATGGTGTGCATGATTTATTTGTCCTTAACGTTAGATATCAAAGTGCTTCAGGGCCTGATATAGATATTGCATGGCACGTAAGGGATTTTTCAGATAGCCTAATTCCTGATTCTAAAACTTATCTAGGACAAGGTGACCTAGATTCTACTTCAGGAGCTGGTGCTGACATAAGATTTGATTTTGCTAGTATGGGAATTCTACCAGATGGGGGCTCTTTTATTGCATATCATGATTCAACAGATCCAGATCCTTTATTTGGAGTAGAGTTATTATTGCCAGAGATTTATGATTTCATCGCATAAATACTAGTAAAATATTTGACTACTTCCTATCTAGCCTATGTATGGACGTAGATGATTATGCCATTCGTCCCCCTAATTCATTTAGAGAAAAAATTCATGAAACTATATTTGAAGCAGATACGGCATATGGAAAATACTTCGATATAGCACTCTTAATTTCTATTTTGTTATCGATAATTGCAGTTTCATTAGAAAGTATTGATTCTGTAGATTCAAAGTATCACAGTCAGTTAGTAGTAGTGGAGTGGATTTTTACAATATTATTTACTATTGAATATATTCTTAGATTAATTTCTGTTAAAAAACCAGTAAAATATGTCAAATCTTTTTTTGGGATAGTTGATTTAGTTGCCATACTACCTACTTATTTATCACTATTGACCGGCATAGGAGTCTTCCAAAGCTTACTTAGTATCAGGGCTCTAAGACTTCTTCGTATCTTTAGAGTTTTCAAACTTAGTAGGTATTTGGATGAGTCTTTTGTCCTTACTAAGGCCATTACTCAATCCAAATCTAGAATAATTGTGTTCCTATCTACTGTCTTGGTATTATGTTTCATAAGTGGTGCAGGCATGTATTTACTCGAAGGTCCTCAAAATGGATTCACATCAATTCCACAAAGTGTCTATTGGTCTATAACGACAATAACTAGTACTGGATATGGCGACACTGTTCCGTCCACACCTCTGGGAAAAATATTGGCAATATTTATTATGATTATGGGATATAGTCTAATTATCGTTCCAACAGGAATAATTTCTACTGAACTAGCAAAAATTGGCCCAGTAAGTACTCAGGTATGTCCATCATGTTCTAAAGAAGGACACGATCATGATGCAAAATTCTGTAAGTACTGCAGTGAATTAATCTAAATGCTATAATAAGTCCATTGACGAAATAATTAAATAATTGTCCATTATTAGTTTAATTATGAATAATGGCCCTCCATCATCTCAAATATCCTATTATGAGGATGGAAATATGATCAGTGGCCATTATGCTGAGACGCATACTTTAGTAGCATTTATATTGTCTCTGTTATCAATTTTATTCTTTTTTATAGGAGGTTTTGGCGTTATTTTGGCTATACCAGGCGTAATTTTAGCTAATAATGCATTAATTAAAACTCGTAGTCAATTGGGCCATCCTGATCATAATATGGCCAAAGCAGCATTAATTATAAGTTGGATAGTCATAGGTCTCTCCATATTATTAATATTGGGTATCGTTTTAGTGTTTTTATTATTAGCAGGCTTTGGAACCACATTATAGAATAATTATTAATAAACTATATTTTTAATAACTTATCATTAAGTATTTCTTTAAATTTATCTACAGATTTTTTACATATATCCAATTCTTCCGAAGTAATTATAATTTCTAACTTATTATTAACTTCGGATACTATACATGGAGTTTTATTATCTGAAACTTCCATTAATTCATTACTTCTTTCATTTAAATGAAGAAGTTCCATAGGGGCTCCCAGGTTATTTACCAATTCCTTCCATTCTTTCTTTGCTGATATTTTGTTGTGTGTTATGTCACATAAAGAGCAATGAGCAGTTCCTCTAAATTTGCCAATCACATAGGATAACTCCCCAATTATACCTCCATCTGCATGATATATTCCATAAAGCCTAATCACTGATTGTTGCATGGACGTCGGATTAAGTCAAGTATTATGAAGTTGTGTTAAAGAAAATATTTACACCATCTACACTAAATTTATCAGAATCAATAGGTATTTTTCCCTCATTTAGGGATGATGTGCCCGCTCTGGTCTCAGTTAGAATATGGTTCCAATCTTCAGCATTTAATTCTAGTCCCTGAATCCATACATTCAATTCTATCATTGCTTCAACATCTAAATTCATATCTTTTCTCTTAGATTGAATCCTTCTAATAATATCTCTTGCTAATCCTTTAGAAAGTAAGTTTGAATCAGTATGCATATCTAGAATTAATGTAACATCTCCTATGTCCGTATTTGAAAGTGTAGACGCAGAATATTCATCTCTTTCTACCCGTTTTATTGTAATATCTTCCATAGATATGTCATATCCGGCCAGTGCACCAATCCCTGCTTGAATTTCTAATAAAAATGAATCCGGATCGACTAATTCCAACTCCTTCAAAACTGCAGGTAAATCTGATCTACATTTTGATCCTAAGACTTTTCTATTTGGTAGTAAAACCACTTTTTGAAACTTATCTAAATCACTCTCAGTAGTTAAATTCTCAACATTCAATTCTTCAGATAGGATCTCATGAAATTCAGATATGTCCGGACCTCCAATTATCCATCCATTACGGCAAGGTAGTCTCTGTCTTCGCTCAGAATCAACTCTTATGCGTCGACCTGCTTCAGCCATATCTCTGACTAATTTCATCTGCTGCTCAAGTGCATAATCTTGCGGAGGTAAATTTCGCTCAACTAATTCGGAGCCAAGGGGCCAATCTGCTAAATGAACAGAAAATCCATTTAAGTCACGATGAATTCTATCTGCCATAAATGGAGAAATTGGAGCCATTAATCTTGAAACTACTGTTAAAACCTCATGCAAAGTATGTTGACATGCACGTTTGTCATTACTATCAACTTCGTCCCATAATCGTCTTCTAGATCTTCTTACATACCAGTTTGATAAATCATTTACGACAAAGCTTTCTAATTCTCTTCCCGCTTTGTGAAATTCCCAAGTAGTAAAATTATCATCAAAAGTCTCGGCAACTCTACTAATTTTGGACAATATCCATCTGTCCAATTGGCTTCTTGAATCAACTTCGATCCAACCATCTTTATTTTCAGGGTCAAAACCATCTAAAGCCGCATAGTCTGAATGAAATCTATGAACATTCCATAAAGTTAAAAACATTTTACCATAAGTCTCTCTTACTCCATTTGGGTCAAAATTCATAGGATTCCAAGGTGCACTTTGAGTTACCATATACCATCTAATTGCATCTGCACCTTCTTTGTTGAAATGATCCCAAGGATTAACTACATTGCCTTTTGATTTACTCATCTTCTTTCCTTCATTATCTAAAATATGGCCAAGAGATAAACATCTTTTGTATGAAATGCTATCAAAAACTGCAGTAGATACTGCTAGTAAAGAATAAAACCAACCTCTAGTTTGATCAACAGCTTCACAAATATAATCCACAGGAAAACTACCTGTAAATTTATCTTCATTTTCAAATGGATAATGCCATTGTGCAAAGAAAGCACACCCGGAATCAAACCAGCAATCCATGACGTAGGGCTCACGAATCATTTCACCAGTACAATTTTGACCAGTGCAATGTAATTTGACTTCGTCTACATAAGGACGGTGTAATTCTTTAGGTGTAGGGGATTCTGATGTTTTCAAATCATTCATTTCTTCTATACTTCCAATACAATGTTCGTGATCACAGTCTTGACATATCCAAACTGGTATCGGCGTGCCCCAATATCTTTCTCTGCTTATTGCCCAATCTTTGAGATTCCGTAGCCATTCTCCAACTCTCCCTGAACCAGTCCAATCAGGGGCCCATTCAACTTCTGAATTATGTTGAATTATTTTATCCTTAACGGCTGTCATACGCACAAACCAACTATCCATTGCATAGTAAAGAAGTGGATGTTCCGTTCGCCAACAATGAGGGTAATCGTGAGTATATATGTGTTCACGATATAATCTATCCTCTTTTTCAAGTAAATTAATTATATCTGAATCACATTCTTTAACGTAACGTCCATCCAAAATCTCATGAGTCCCAGATATAAATTTACCATCCATGCCAACCGTGTGTTGTGCCGGAAATCCCATTTTCATTCCTAAATTATAATCATCTTCGCCATACATTACCGCAGTATGTACTACTCCCGTACCATCCGTAGTAGTCACGAAATCAGCACCTACTACGGTCCAAGCAGTATCTGAATCTCCTCTTTCTATCGCATCTGGAAATATTGGAGAATATGATTTACCAACCAAAACTGATCCTGGAAATTCTTCTATAATTTCCATATGATGCCTTAAAACATCACCAAGTAAATCTTTAGCTAATATCAATTCTTCACCAATCTTAGCGCCTCCTCGACCTTCCCATGAGTCAGAAGGATCAGCATTAACTCTAATTCTACAGTAAGTTACATCTGGCCCCACTGCCAAACCAACATTCCCAGGAAGTGTCCATGGCGTAGTCGTCCAAGCAAGTATGGACGCATCTTCATCTACAAGTTTGAATTTTATGAAAACTGCAGGTTCTGATACTTCTTTGTATCCTTGAGATACTTCATGGGTTGAATAACTAGTCCCAGTTTGTGGGCAATATGGGAGAACTTTATGTCCTCTAAATAGTAATCCTTTGTCATGCATTTGTTTTAGGGACCACCATGCAGATTCAATATATTCATCATGAAGAGTAACATATGGATTATCCATATCAACCCAAAAGGCCATTCTTTCGGTCATCTCTCTCCAACTTTCTTCATATTCCCAAACACTTTCTTTGCATTTTTGATTGAACTTTTCCATGCCATACTCTTCTATTGCCTCGTTGGACATTAAATCAAGTTTTTTCTGGACTTCAATTTCTACTGGTAGGCCATGTGTATCCCAACCACCCTTTCGCTCAACAATGTGGCCCTCCATCGTTTTCCAACGGCACACCATATCTTTGTAAAGGCGAGATAAAACATGGTGTATTCCTGGCTTACCGTTTGCAGTAGGCGGCCCCTCTAGGAAGGTAAAAGGTGAAGTATTATTCTTTCTATTATCAATTGATTTCTCAAAAGTTTTCTCTTCATTCCATGTCTGCATTAGTGAATTCTCTAGTGCAACTGGATTAAGTTCTCCAGGTGAGTTAGGTACTACCATCAAACGGTGCGGAACAATTCATTGTATTGAATATACTCTTTAAATTAGATAAACGATTTTAGTAGTATTGAATAAGGATGACATATAGGATATATTATGAGCGAATCGATTACCATATCGATACAAGGAATGACATGCGATGGATGTTCAAGTAGAATTAAAGAATCTTTGGAATTTTTAGATGGAGTTTCTGATGCAAATGTTTCCCATGAAAGTGGTATTGCAATAATTACACATTCAGGAGTAGAAAAAGAAGCAATGATTAATGAGATATTAAAAATGGGGTATTCTGCAGACGGAAAAATTTCAAATAGCAATTTCGATTGGTCAAATATGTCAACTTGGAAACAATCTGCAAACAATACCAAATGGTGTTTAATTGGTTGTTCTATAGGAGAATTTGGAACATTGGCATATTATTCCTATTCTGGAATTACGGAGGGACTAACTATTGGAAGTAATATTTGGATTATGTTTGCTATACTTCCATTGATAAACGGTCTTTCTACTAGTGTGATGTTGGAAACTCTTCTACTAATGAAGGGCCAAATGGATTTTAGAAATGCTCTTTCAACAGCATTTGGAATGTCATTTATTTCTATGTTATTCATGGAAATATCTATGGAAATAACTGATTTATTATTCACTAAGGGTGAATTAGGATTAAATTATTTTGCAATTCCGTTGATGTTAATAGTTGGATTTCTTACTCCTTGGCCATATAATTATTGGAGATTAGAAAAATATGGCGTATCTTGTCACTAATATTGCCCCCTAAACTTAATTATGGCACATACTTTGAGACAGATATGGTGAATGATTCAAATGAAATATTTTTGGATGCTGGATTTTTAGATGTAACAATACCATTAAAATTTTGGCATAAATTAATTTGGATTTTAGGAATCATACTAGTCATGATTGGACTAATACTACATGCTAGTATATATTATCTAATCTATGAAGGGCAGGCCTCATTTACTATAGATTCACTAATAATGCCAATACTAATGTTAATTTTAGGTAGTTCTTTGATATTATATGTAGCCCCAACGCAATTAAAAAGAAAATTACAAGAGATTCGTCAAAATTCAAACCCAAGAGATTATTTAATTAGATCAGAAGCAGGCTCTGAATTAACTGACTTTTGGAAGCGGGAATGGATTCACAAACCGACTTCAGATGATAGAGGCTGGGTATTCAAATCTCCAGAAGAAAAATATTGGGATAAAAAAAGAAAATATGGCCCGGATGACACAGGCCCCATACTAGAACATCCCAATTTGATAGGAACTCCAAAACCAGCTGAAATTTCCACCTATGGAATAATCTCTATAATGATATTAGTAAACTTATTTCCAGTTATTTACTTAATAATAAGTGACGGATTATCCTTGGAATATATTGAATGGAAATTAACAGAAGGTTCCGATGCTAATATATACAAATTTTATTTAATAAAATATTTTTTAATATTCGTCCCTT
>JBKEHQ010000048.1:0-9754 GCA_046710875.1 Candidatus Thalassarchaeaceae archaeon | reverse complement strand
ATTAGAAAACTCAGAACATTGGAAAATTATAATTTCTGAATTAAAAAAATGGGGGCAAGTTCCTAATCCTGAAACATTATCAATTATATCTACCAAAAATACTGAAAGAGGACTATTGGTAAATCTTGAAAGTGATGGGATTATTTGGATTGCTGAATTTCTTCCTTGGGGTTCAGATGGCCGCTTACAATCCAGAGTGGCAAATTCTCACTCTGAAATGAATATTCCTAGTGGAGGTTATTCATGGAATAGTTCAGACATAATTATTTTACGTAAATCATTAAAATATGAGCAAAAAGTTGGAGAAAAACTTCATGAATCTCTTATTGAAAGTAATTTTGAAGATAGCAAGTCAATACTTCATGAGGCTGGTAAAAAGTTAGGATTGTATCATTCATCAATTGAATCTGCTAGAATAACTCCGGTAGACCAACAACGTTGGAATAAAAGACTAACGAAACTTGAAGAAATTCTCAAATCAAATACTATATGGAGGGCTCCATTTACACGCGACACTCCTTGCGTGTTAAGTCTTGGAGATGTAAGATTTGATGATTTTTTAATTAAAGAAAACGGACTTTTTTCCTTGAGTATAAATCCTCCAAGATTAGCTGACGGTTTGTTCAAAGATGAATGTGAGTTCCCTGCAATAAGAGATTTTGCGTGTTTAATGCATGATTTAAGTAGGATATACCATAAAAGTAATTCCAATATGGATATAGTTTTATTGCGAAAATCTCTAATCGACGGATGGATTTCCACGGCCCCCGAAAAATGGTGTTCTTCAAATGCCTTTTATGCCCACAAGGGGGGTTTAGTAATATGGGAATATGAACAATCTCTATTGGATGTACTCGAAGCATTTGCCCGTCAATCCGGCGCTCCTGAACCGGCAGTTAGCATTATCTCCAAAGTCATTCCATTTCAAAAAAAGATGTACAGTAATAGGTCTCCAGCCGCAATCGCCTTTGTGAGCTTTTTCTTGGGAGTGATTACAATTTATCATCAAACTCCAACTACCTTATCTGAATTATTAATGCCTGTATTTTGCATTACTATAGGAATTACTGGATTCTATTTATACAGAAAGGCATCGCCTTCTCCAACAAAGCCAATTACTCATTTTTAGTTATTATGCCATCATTATAATCATAAATACGAGGTATGCCAGTTGGTATTTCGACATTAACAATTTCTTCTGGAGATATATTTTCTATATGCATAACGATTGATCTCAAAGAATTACCATGAGCTGCTACTAATATATTTCTTCCATTTTCTAATTCAGGTAGTATTTCTTCAATAAAATAAGGAATAGTTCTTTCAGCCGTCATTTTCAGACTTTCTCCTCCTGGTGGTGCAATATCGTAGGAACGCCTCCATATGTGGACTTGTTCTGCTCCATGTTTTTCAGCAGTTTCTTTTTTATTTAGGCCTTGCAATTCCCCATAATTTCTTTCATTTAACCTAAAATCAAAATAAGTAGAAAATTTTGATGATACATCATTATTTTCCATAATTATTTCAGCAGTTTTTTGTGCTCTAATCAGATCACTGGTATGTACGGAGTCAATACTTATTTTAGAAAGTGATATCCCAGCATCCAATGCTTCTTTTTCTCCTTTTTCAGACAATTCAACATTCGTCCAACCTGTGAATCTATTTTCTGCATTCCATATTGATTGACCGTGCCTTATTAGAATAAGTATGGTCATATTGACACCTCTAAAGTTGTTGATGTTCCCTTCTTCGAGGCTCATGGAAATTCAATTGATTATCTTTTGCTCTAGCTCTAGCCATCAATAAAATATCTTCTGTAAATTCTCTTTGAGTTGCTGCAGATGACATGCAATAGAAGTTAGTTGCAACAATCACCATTGAAGGTGCAAACGATTTTACTCTAATCCATGAATCTTCAGATTTCATAGATCTTGGATCATCAACTACCTGCTTACACAGGGAATCACAGAACTTTTTGAGTGCATCAGGATCACTATTGACTTCAAAATCAAAAGTTGGTTGAATTCTTCTAAATCTTCTTTGACTAAAGTTTTCAACAGAAGAATTAGTAATATTGGAATTTGGTACAGTAATCATTGTATCAGCTGAAGACCTGATTTGAGTAGTTCTAAGTCCAATAGAAATAACCTCTCCTTCAACACTACCTACTACAATCCAATCTCCGACGTTAAATGGTTGATCGATTAATATGGAAATGGCTCCAAACATATTTGCTACAGAATCTTTAGCAGCCAAAGCAATTACAAGGCCAGTTACTCCTAATCCTGCAACAAATGAATTTGCATCTACTCCTGCAAGTCCTGCAACAATGAAGAATCCAACTACTACTACTACAACTCTACCGATTGATTCTGCTACACTTGCTAATGATCGCCTGGCGGCCATATCATCTCCTTCTACTACGATTAAAACATCAATATAATCTACTAATCTAAATGCTGCTAATAGCATCAAAACAACAAATCCAGCATAAAATAAGTTAGATATAGTGTTCATATAATTCTCATTCCACACCGGATCTCCATTACTTCCTATCCAATCTAATGTAAGGCTCATTATCAAGAAACCAATCATCCAGCCAAGTGATCTAGGGGCAAAAATATCCTTACCATCTATTCTTTCAGTTTTTGAAATTAGATCTATGATTCTGGGAAATAGTAATCTTCTTGCTATGGCGCCTGATGCGGTTGCAACCAAACCGCATAGTAATACTGCGAGTAGGGTATTTTGTGAAAACCCAAGAATTATCTTTTCTCCCGATAAGAAATCTTCTAACTTTTCCATATATTGGCCCCACGTGGTGCACTTCATAAAGTACTCTCGTTAAATAACACTGGAATACGTGGGATTCAAGACCATATGTTGTTTCGGGTGTATAACATATGACGTCAATAACTCGAGACGCTGCAAGAAAATATAGCAATAGGCTACCTATTATTGCTTTATTGTTGCCCCTACTTCTTTCAATTGGGGCTCCCTTGACATTAATGCCTCCAGTCGAAGCACAGGAGATTTCCGAAGTTTCTGCTAGTGATTTATGGTCTGATGATTATATCAACCAAATATTTCCATGGGGCGGAGATGATAGGGTGCAATTCAGAGAATACCATGATTACTTTTCCATGAAAGATAGGATGCAATTTCTTGCTGACAGAAATCCAGACTTTATGAGTTATCATGAAGGATTAATTGGAGGAGTAAATGCAAGAGGTGAAGACATGGGCCTAGATGATTACAAGGGATGGTATTACAATCATCCTAGTCCATGGATAAAAATCACTGGAGGCGGTGAAGAATTAGGGGGTGTTACAGGAGGAGACTGCAATACTTTTGTTGGAGACTGCGGAAATTATGCAGATTTACCTGATATTATGCTTGTTGGTAATCACCATGCAAGAGAATGGATGTCATATGAAGTGCCTATGTTTTTCCTTGAAACTTTAGCTTATTATTATGGTATGGCAGGAGTGGATAATGATGGAGATGGCCTAATTGATGAGGATGGATGGGATGGAATTGATAATGATGGAGATTGTTTAATGTTAAATATCAGCGCTCAAGATAGTAACGGCGATGGAAATCCATGCGGACCCGGAGATTTAGGGGTCGACGAAGACTTTTCAGAACAATTCATAACTGATATGGTAAATACGAGAGAAATATATTTGATTCCTATGCTAAACACTGATGGCAATCGATATGATCGTGAAGTTTGGGTCGATGCTAACTGCGAAGGTGAAGCATGGGATGATTGTCGAACTTCAGGTTGGAGAAAAAACCTTAGAGACAATACTGCAACGGGAGTAACTCCTCTTCCTGATATTGATGAAACAGTAGATCCATCTTGTGATGGAGTAGATCTTAACAGAAACTATCAATTTGAGTGGGGCGCACCTTTGGGTGCAACAGGGCCTTTATTCCCAGGTATGTGTTATGCTGGTGAAGTTGGAGCAAATAACGATGTATACAACGGCCCTGTCAATTATGAAGATAATGATGGAGACGGTTTAATCAATGAAGATCATGTTGATGGTAAAGATGATGATGCTGATGGCCAAATTGATGAAGACTGGTTGGGTGGAAACAGTGAACCAGAGACTAAATTTATTCAAGATATGACCGAAATGAATGATGATAATGGCGATGGTTCTTCAGAATTCAAGGCTACAATAACGTGGCACGCATTTTCCGAACTTGTGTTGTGGCCATGGGGACATTGTACAAATTGTTATTCTCCCGATGATGAATTCCTAGTTTATCATGGCAATGTAATGGGGCAAATGACTGACTATGCGCCAATGCAATCATCTGACTTATATCCTACGACTGGTGACTTTTGTGACTGGCATTATGGTGTTCATGATTCATATTGTTATACAATTGAAATTGGTAACGCTTTCCATGAGAGTCCAGAAGATATAGCGCACATCGCAGTTAGAAACTTAGGAGTACCATTCTATATGGCAGAAGCAGCTGATGATCCAAGGTATAGGGCTATTGTCGGCATAGAAAATACTACTTCTAATCAGCTTTTGCAATCTCCAGAAGACGTTGAAATACCAAATAAGGGAAATATACCGGTTAGCATGTGCTTAGAAACTTCTTTCCCATACACCTCTAATATGACTCGAACACATTTGATGTGGAGATTTGTTGAACCAACTAGAAATCAAGATGATTTTGGACCAACTGAATGGAACTATAAGCCGTGGGAAATGTCTGGTTTTGAAGAGTTAAATCAACAATGCCAGTTAAAAGATGGAATGAATGGGACCTTAATTTCTGCAGAAATACCTCTGCCTGATACTGCAGTAGGTGAAATTCATTATAAGGCAATGTTAGGTACTACAAATGGAGCATTCCCATTCAGATATCCTCCTGCAGATGAGGGCGATTATTACACTCTCTCATTACCTTACAGGGCAGATTTTGGGTCAACTGTATTTGCCGTTATAATGTTCTTAGTAATAGCCACCTTTGTATGGGGGGGCTTAGCCTTTACTTTGAGGGCAATGTTTTCTGAAGATCAAAAGGTATTGGGATTACCTCCTGAAAGACTTCCAAGTGCCGAGCTAAATTCTTAAAAAAATACCTTTAAAATTGGAGAATGATTAGATGAATTCAGATTCTGGCCCTCAATCTGATGAATTTAGTGGCCGTTTAGGGCTTATTTTCGCAACTATAGGTGCAGCAATAGGTACAGGCAATATTTGGAGATTCCCAAGGATGGTTGGTGCAAATGGTGGAGGATCTTTCCTGATACCTTGGTTAATATTCCTCTTTTTATGGTCAATACCACTTATTATTGCTGAATTCGCACTAGGTAAAAGAAGTAGAACAGGAACTGTTGGAACATTTCGTATATTCACTGGAAATAAATTTGCTTGGATGGGCCTTTGGACTGCATGGATATCAACTGCAATTGGATTTTACTATGCTGTTGTAACGGGCTGGTGTTTGAACTATTTTCAAACAGCAATTCGAGGCGGCTTAGGATCCGAAGTTGATACTCAAGAAGTTTGGAACGCATTCCTTCAAGATACGTGGCAAGTGATTGGATTCCAGTTAATTGCAGTAATAATCACTATGGCAGCAATTTGGAAAGGTGCCAAGGCAATTGAAAAAGTAAATGTTACATTAATAATTTCCTTGTTTATATTACTATTTGCAGCATTATTCCTATCATTTGTGATGGATTTGAAAGACGGTACTTTGGATGGTTTTGTGTACATGTTCAGTATTCAACCCGAGTACCTATATGAGCCAGAAACATGGATTAACGGCTTATCTCAGTCAGCTTGGTCTTGCTCTGCAGGAATGGGAATGGCAATTACTTATTCAGTTTACATGAGAAAAGATGAGGACACTACTCTGAACGCAGCAACCATGTGTCTTGCAAACAATAGTATCTCAATTATAGCCGGATTAACCGTTATGATGGCGGTATTCTCAGTTTCTGAAGATCCATTAGGGGCGGTTAGTGGAGGAAGTAGTGCAATTACTTTCTTAGTTTTACCAGAAGTATTCGCTCAGGCACCCGGAGGGCCAGTTGTTCAACTTTTGATGGTTACAATGTTCTTCCTTGCACTCTCATTTGCAGCTTTAACTTCTATGATATCGACCGTTGAACTCTGCGTAAGAAATTTTGTAGACCATGGCATTGAACGTCAAAAAGCAGTAGGCTTCACTACTATAGCAATATTCTTCTTTGGTATTCCTAGTGCTGCTTTGTGGATTAAATTGGATGCAGATACTGGCGTTGCTTTCCCACAATTTTTAGAAGTTCAAGATCATATATGGGGGTATGGATTAATGTTTAGCGGACTATTCATAGCATATTCAATATGGAAATATGGCTGGTCCAGATATCGAAATTGGCAAGAAGAGAATGATATAACTGGTTTCAACTTCCGAGACTATCTTGATAATGGGGTATCTTCTTTTAGAGATGATTTTATTAATACTGGAGATAATGATTGGTGGATAGGAAAATGGTGGGATTACATCATGTATCTGGGATTCCCAATCATGTTTGGAGTTCTAATGTCATCCTATTTCATAGATTTACTAATTAATGTCGAGGATCCATGGAATCCGAGCAACCCCTATGGAATAACTATAATCCTACTATTTTGGGGAGTAACTGCAGGATTATTCATGGGCATGAATAAGTATATCTTAATCAATAGAATTATTCCTAATGATAATCAATTTTGGTTATTTGCGTTTGTTACTGGTAACTATGAACTCGAGCCTAGGCCTTTGTATAGAAACATACCAGAAGGGGCCAATGTATCAATTGAGACATTACCTGGAGGCGCCGATCCATACATAATCAAAGCAGGAGATGCATTACCTCCGACCTTTGTTAATGATTATGGTGAAACGGTTGCCCATACACTTTCAACAGTGGAAGCCGAAATAACACCAAAAATCCAAACTAACTGATTATGATTTTAATTATTAAATGTCTGGTTTTGGGAACGGAAATTATTTGAGGAATTTAAATTATGCTAGTCTCAGATGATTATCCTAAATCTAAGTTACTTCGAGAGTTTACGATGTATTGTGGTGTTGGCTGCATCAATGTAGCAATTTTCTTTGTGTTATATTGGTTTTTTTCGGATTATGCTTCTATGACCAAATATCCTGAAACATTCGGTTGGGCCGTTTCGTTTTTTATTAGTTCAGTCCAGGCTTTTGTATTACATCGCTGGCTTACATTTGAATCAGAATCAGAAATTCGCTCTAGTTTTACTCGGATGATGATTGTATATACAGTACTATGGATTTTTTCAACTGTTACTTTCTATGCCTTGGTTGAGGTTGTCGAATTAAATGAATGGATATCATGGGCAATCAACACTGGTGCGTTTGGATTTTTCACTTTCATAGCACTTAGATTCTATGCTTTTCCTCTTTCTGATGGAAGAGTAACCCGTAAAGAAAGGCTCGATAACTTCCGTGAACGACGTAAGGCTTGAAGTGGCTTTGTTTGTTCGAATAACCGTGGCACAAGGCGTTCGAGGTACTCGAGATTTCTATCCAGAGGATATGAGGTTACGAAATTGGCTTTTTGATAACTTCGATGATGCAGCGCTATCTCACGGTTTTGAAGAATATGATGCTCCTATTCTTGAGCATGAAGATCTCTATACAAGAAAACAAGGTGAAGAGATTACTCAACAGTTGTATAATTTTCAAGATAAAGGCGATCGTAAGGTTGCTTTAAGGCCGGAGATGACTCCTTCATTGGCACGTATGGTGATGAGCAGAGCGGGTGCTTTACCAATGCCAATAAAATGGTATTCGATACCTCAATGTTGGAGGTATGAAAGGACTCAACGTGGCCGAGGAAGGGAACATTATCAATGGAACGTCGACATTTGGGGAACTTCTGAAATTTCAGCAGATGCTGAATTAATATCGGTAGTAGTAACATTTTTTGAGAGTGTAGGGCTATCTTCTGATGATTTAGTTATTAGAATTAGTAGTAGAAAAGTACTGGAGGAAGTTTTAGGTTCTCTCAAAGTAGAGGGAGATATATTTACTAAAACGTGCATAATTGTTGATAAAATGGATAAACTCTCTGCAGATGTAATATCTCAACAATTAGCAGAATTGGGCCATGATTCACATGCAATACAAACAATTCAAAATATCCTCGGAATTAAAAATATGGCAGATTTAACTTCTGCTTTAGAGGGTGAAAGTATTGCTGTTTCTGAATTAAATTATCTTTTTGATTCAATTGATTCTTATGGGATATCTGAATGGGTAGAATTTGACGCTTCTATTGTTAGGGGACTTGCATATTATACTGGTTCCGTTTTTGAAGCACATGACAGAGAAGGGAAATTTCGGGCAATTTGTGGTGGAGGACGATATGATAAACTACTTTCCACATTAGGAGGAAAAGACTTACCAGCAACAGGATTTGGATTTGGAGATATGGTAATAATGGAATTACTCGAAGAAAAGAAACTCCTTCCTGAATTAATTAGTAGTACAGAGGATGTCGTGATTCCATTGAGTCCAGATTTGAGGAATGTTGCAGTTATGGTTGCTGCAGCACTTAGGGATACTGGCAGAACAGTAGACCTAGTTCTTGAGGATAAGAAAATGAAATGGGCGTTCAAACACGCTGAAAGAATAGGTGCAGATCGTCTTGTTATGGTAATGCCCGAAGAATGGAAATCAGAGAAAGTTAGAATCAAAGATTTGCATACTGGAGAAGAATCTGATGTTTCATTTGAAGAATTATAATTATTCTTCGGGCTTATTAGAAACTAGAACTGCTGCCATTGCAAGGGCACCCAAGCCAGCTATTAGTCCAAAACCAGGTAATCCACTATCTCCACTACCACTTGCAACTTCTTCGTTAGGATCAACCACATCTGAAACATTTATTATTGGAAATTTAACATCAACTTTCATTCCTTCTTGATTATTGGAATAATACATCTTGAATTCTCCCGCACAATCTTGAACAAAGCATTCTAGTCCATTATATCCAGGTTTAGAATATTGAATTCTAAAAATTGGATCTTCGCCATTAAAACTCCATTTTACAGTATTATTATCGACAGGAATATCCCATAATATTTGCTCATCATCTCCACTTGTAGATACTGCAGGGAACTGTTTTGTTGCAACATCCAAAGATCCTTTACTCAATGTAATTGTTAAATCCATGCAATTACTGTCGTTGCCGTCATCTTCACAATCTCCAGACCAAGTTGAAAACCCTAATTGAAATGCTATTGTTCCATTAGGATCTAGATGCATGTCTTCTTTGAGACTATCTTGTAATCTACATTGATAATCAACATTAACTTGAGAGCCTTGTGAAAATTCTTTCATTCCAAATCCCTCTTCATGGGTTGCTGTATCATTGGAATCAAAATGAGTCCAGCAATTACCTAAATCTTGAGTTCCCCAAACATACATCATTGAATTATCTATTGATGGTTGTTTAGAATCATCGGCAACTTGAGCCGTAGTCGGTGCGACCAAAGTCGATAGCGCTAGTAAAGTTGCGAGAACAATTGAGAGTGTGACACGCCCTGCTTCCATATTACTTACTCCCAACTGCTCTCGTTTGATACTTACCCCCACCTGTTCTTACTCAATCAAATCTCTGAAACTCACTTTCTGACTTATTTCGAACTTTTTTTGCTATATTTAGTGCTTCACCAAGCATATCTGCACTGAGCATCTCATTATTGAGTCT
>JBKEHQ010000047.1:0-10261 GCA_046710875.1 Candidatus Thalassarchaeaceae archaeon | reverse complement strand
CTAGGCCAGAAGACCATAGAGAGTATTTCCGCTGGTTATCTTTACTAAAATATGAGACAGCAGCATTTTTAGAGAGGCAATGGTTAGTCAGAATTAAATTAGATTAATATGAATCTCATCACCATCTTTACAAGGAATACTTTCCCTTAAGAAAGAGGTCGATATTATTTCAGCCGTTTTTACATGCCTTGTTAAATCCGGAATTAAAATTGCACAATCAATCCATTTTAATTTATCTTTAGAAATTTTGGCACGAAATGCCGTGGCACCTCCAAATGATTTACCATCTCTTTCAAAACCATTTATTCTATGAGATTCAGGGCCGTTTTTTGATTCACCTTCGTCCAATCCAGAAATTATCCTTAATGTCTTGTAATCCAATGTACTATCTTGAAAAAGATCAATATTCAAAGTCCCAGGCCATGCGCTATTTTCTAATACTAATTTAAATTGATTTTGATAATGTTGTTGAGCCATAAAAATATGGGCCCTACCAAGTCCACTAGAAACCTCGCCCCGCAGCTCCATGGGCATCTCAGAGAAATCTCCCTCATAAGGTTCGGCATTATTATTCATAATGAGAACACTTGTCTTTCCGTTAGTACTTTCCATCCTAACTCGGTGATGATTGATGCTTCTTTTGAAGATGTGTTTAATGCTGGGTTAGTATGATTTAAGTGAAAGAAAAATATTTTTACATCATTTTTAACTCGTTTTCCTAATCTATTCAAAGTTTCAACAATCGTGGGGTGAGGTATTTCTGTCATATCTCTGCCGTCAAGTTCATTTTTATCCCAAAATGTACCATCAATCAATGCATAATCAATTTTTAATTTTAGAAACCATTCCCTTATTGTATTGCATTCATGCATTTCTAGTGTTTCTATCCAATTATCATGATCAGGTAAGAATAGTAGGGAACGATGTTCTCCTCTTATTATAATCGCATGAGTATCTGAGTAATCATCCCTATGAGGGACCTTTATGAATTCTAATTTAAATCCGCACCCGATTGAAGGATAAAATAAATTGTTCGAATCTATCTCTAAAGCGTCAAAAGGCAATAATAATTCTCTTTTCTCCAAATTTTTAATTGAAGCTTTACTGGCATAAAATGGCATTCCTCTGACGTCCATAACCTCTTTACCAAATTGTCCCAATCCATCAATATGGCCAAGATGGACATGTGTTATGCTAATCGTATCGGGAATTCTTATCTCTTTACTATCCATTTTATTCGACCAAAGATTGAGCTGTTCAGCAATATTTCTTCCAACTTCGATAAGATGTAGGCTATCATCGATACCCCTTACTCCGCAAGATACGGCACTTCTTCGTAATGTATGATTGATATGCGCAGAAATACAATTTTCACATGAGCATCCTGTTTGAGGAACTCCTCCATCTTGTGCAATTCCAAGAATTGTCACCTCTATAAATCCACTTTTCATAAAATAGGGAAAGGCTATCGGAAATTAAATTCATTCATTATTTTGTAAGAATTCTTCCGATGGAGCAAAAAACAGTAACCATGTTTGGGCATCATGGTAGCGGACATGTCGTGGATGCGCGAAAGGTATGAGCAACTTCAATCGCAGGGCCTGAATTGGAATCCTCCAACGTTAGAATCTGCTAGTGAATCAAGATGCATGATGGATGGAAAAGAAATAATTATGCTATCATCAAACAATTATCTTAACTTGACAACACATCCTAAAGTTGTACAAGCTTCAATAGAAGCAACAAAAAAATATGGCGCAGGATCTGGTTCAGTGAGGGCTATAGCAGGCACCTTGGATTTGCACTTGGAAGCTGAGAAAATATGTGCAGAATTCAAAGAAGTCGAGGCAGCGTTAATTTATTCTGCAGGATATACGGCTAATGTCGGACTCATTCCTACACTTGTCAAAGGATCTGATGATGTCATAATATCTGATGAATTAAATCATGGCTCGATTATCGACGGTGTAAGATTGACTAAAGCATCTAGGGCAGTTTATTCTCATAATGATATGGGCGCACTTGAAAATGTTCTAAATAATCATAAGGATTCAGATAGAAAATTGATAATAACTGATGGAGTTTTCAGTATGGATGGAGATATAGCGCCTCTTGATGAAATAACCAACTTAGCAGAAGAACATGATGCTATGATATTCGTTGATGATTGTCATGGCGAAGGCGTTCTTGGGGGAGGGAGGGGAATTGTCTCTCATTTTGGACTTCAAGGTAGGGTGAATTTTGAAGTTGGCTCATACTCCAAAGCATTAGGAGTCCAAGGCGGAATTCTAGCAGGAAGTGAAGATGTTCGTAATCATGCTCTGAATCATAGCAGATCATGGTTACTCTCTGGAAGTCAACCTCCTGGAGTAGCGGCTGCACAAAAAGCATCCATTGAAGTATTAATGTCTGAACCAGAGCATGTTGAGAAACTTTGGAAAAATACTAATTATTTCCGTAAAGAATTAACGTCACTAGGTTTTGATACAGGAGTAAGTACGACTCCCATCATTCCTGTTATGTGCGGTGAAAGTATTACTGCTCAGAATCTATCTAAAGAATTACGTAAAGAAGGAGTCATGGTTGGTGCTATTGTTTTTCCCATGGTTGCAGCCAATAAAGCTAGGGTCAGAACCCAAATGTCTTCAGGTATTTCTCGTAATGATCTCGACTTGGTATTGTCCGCTTTTGAAAAATGTGGGAAGAAAATTGGGTTAATTTAATTTATTTTTCTTATAATTTTATGTAATTACTATCGGAGATATTATCACCCAACCTCTTTCAGAGATGAATCTGAGATTACATGGCCGATGAAGAAGAGTTATTCACAATTACAACAAATCATCTTGATTCAGGCATGAGGGGCATACCTGTTGGGACTTGCCAAACTTCTTACGTAGATCCTTTAGAAGGAGTACATTATGTCGGATATCCAGTTGGAGATTTAGCAAATTTAGAAGAAGAAGATGTCATATATTTACTTCTTAACAAGCATTTACCTAATCCTGAGGAATCTGCAGCATTCCGTGCAGAACTTACTCATAGGGCTGAAGAAATTCCAACTGGGGCACTTAGAGTATTGGAATCTTTAACTCCAGGGAGTGGACACCCAATGGATTGGCTTTCTATTGGAATTATGGCTCTTGGAGCAGCCGATACTACTGGTGATGTAAGAATTGATTCTATGAATCTAATAGCTAGAATGCCAGAACTCATGGCACGAATATTTCTGTTAAGAGGGGGTAAGAAAGAAGAACTTAAGCCACGAAAACCAGAACTTGGTTTAGTGGAAAACTTCGTCCATATGTTAGGTGTTGATGGCGAAGAAGCAGAAAAGATGACACGAGTCCTAAAATTCTTCTTTATACTACATATGGACCATGGTGGGGGAAATTTATCTACCTTTTCAGGAAAAGCAGTTGCATCAGGCAGGGCATCGGTATATGCTTCACTCGCAAGTGCAATGAATGCTTTATCAGGGCCACTTCATGGAAGGGCCAACCAATCTTGTCTGGAATTTGTACAACGAATTGGAACATCAGATCACAAAGAAATTGAAGATTTCGTACGTGCAGAGTTAGCAGCCCGTAGGCCGATTTACGGATTTGGGCATGGAGTATTGAGGGCAGAAGATCCACGAGCAAGATTACTGATTGAATTGGGATCTGAAATTTGCCCCGATGATTCAAACTTTAAAATTGCTAAGTCACTAAGAGAAGTAGTCCCTAATATATTAAAAGAAATACCAAAAATTAGTAATCCGTATCCTAATGTGGATTTAGCAAGCGGTAGCTTATTGCATTCTGTCGGATTTAGAAAGCCAGATTACTATACTACATTTTTTGGTTGGGCAAGGGTAGCTGGAATATCTGCTCAAATAATGGATGAAAGAAATGCTAGAGGTGGCCGTGGTACGCCAATTTATCGGCCAAAATATATTGCTAAAAACCAACCAGAAAGAAGAATTTAATTTTATGAACTATGGGTTTTTCCTGCCCCTCTATGCCCAATTAGTCTAGAAACTTCCCATGGTAAACTACTTTCAGTAGTTTCTTCTAGTAATGTATCCAAATTTCTTTCCCAAGACCATTTACTTCTCCAAATTTTAATAAATGATTTTCTCTCCGCATTTGACATTTCGTGCCAAGGTGTTACTTCACTCTTATATCTAGAAAGAACATTAGCATGTTGATCTTTTGGAATATTATCTAAGTCCGCTCTTTGTTCATCAGTTATGGGTTTAGTAGCAGGTGTTGTCCATCGAATATCTCCACCCTTTAAAGTAGTAGAATTAGGAGATAAATCATCAGTTATCCCAGTTAATCCTGCATCTAAGAGTAATCTTTCTACATCATTTCCACAAGGCCATACGTATACGGGATAACCTCTCCTATGCTTGTTTAATCTATCTAATTTTGAACCCTTAAGGCCAACTGATAATCCTAAGTTTATCCTACTTTCTATTCCTTTTAGGTATTGTAAAGTACAAGGTAACATGGGAGAACCCTCTTTGCGTTGCTTATTCATCAATCTAGGTAATGAACTCATCAGAAAAGAAGGTACAGCCGCAATCCTTTGCGTATTCCAATTACCCCATTGACGGATATAAGGCCTCAATCTACTAAATTCTAAATTACTACTAATCTGTTTCGAAGCAGGAATTAGTTTTGGTTCGAATGAATATACGACTTTACTAGTTTTACTTAATTTCAATGGATCTAAATGTTTCTCCAAATTTTCAATCATATTTATCATATGCTCTATTCTTTTCTTCCCCCCTATCCATCCTCCTGCTTTTCCACTTGATGGGTGTGGAGGTTTCAATTCAATGCAAGCAAATGCCCCTTCTTCAGTAATTCTTCTTATGAAATTTGAATTTGCCAATAAGTCTTCTATTGGTTCTATATATTCCGGTAGTTCATCTAGATTCATGCATTCAGGATAATCTCCATATTCAGTCTTTGAATCATGATGGAGGATTAGACGATCATCCTTCGTCAATCTTAAATCAAATTCTACTCCATCACTAACCTGTATGCCATGAGATAAAGCTTGTATGGTATTTTCTCTAGGTTGTAACCATTCCCGTCCTTCTACCATATCTCAACGCATGTTGTCTTTACACATAAATTTCATCACTATATGGCTAAATAAGCCCCAATACTAAAACCCTAGCAAGCATACCGGGTGATAGGTATTGACATGTCAGAGACAATTCAACTAGACCGGAAATCCAATCCTCAAGAAGTAAAAGGTTACGCAGTTTATGACTGGGCGAAGTCCGCATTTGAAACATCAGTAACTGTAGCAGTTTTACCTGCTTGGTATGCGTATCTTTTCCTAAAGGCGAATGGTTTGACTACATCCATTGGTTCAATTGAAATGCAAGGTGATGCAGTTTGGTCATTTGCAGTTGCTTTTGGAACTTTATTTGTAGCAATTATAAGCCCGTCTTTGGGAGTAATTGCAGATAGAAGAAGAATTAAGATGTGGTGGTTAAGAATTCTTACATATGTCGGGGCAGGATCTACTTTCCTTCTGGCATTTGCACCATTAATGCCAGTGGATACTCAATGGATTTGGCTAATGGTTTTCTTTATGCTTGCGAATGTAGGATTAAATGGTGCAGGAGTATTTTATAATGCCCTTCTTCCACATATAGGTTCCGATGATGAAATGGATCGAATCTCAAACCTAGCTTTCTCAGTAGGTTATCTTGGTGGAGGAATATTACTTCTTGTTCACCTCATAATGGTCTTATCTTTGACAGGAGATTGGGTAATTCCATTCGTCATGGCATCTTCTGGAATATGGTGGTATGGATTTGCTTTATTGACATTTAAATGGGTCCCTGAACCGCCTATTGAGAATGAAATGCCTTCTCTTGGTTTTATGGAATCTGCAAAATTAGCCGTTTCCGAAATAAGAAAAACTCTTGGAGAAGTGGATAAATTTAGAACGCTCTTCATTTATATGGTGGCTTACTTTTTCTTTATTGATGGAATAAACAGCGTAACTGCATTGGGAGGAGTATTTGGCTCAACAGTTCTGGGCATCACAACTGTTGATTTGATAGTAACAATATTGGCAATTCAATTTGTAGCATGGCCATCTGCACTTATGTTTACCCGGCTAGCCAATAAAATAGGGACCAAATCTGCACTAAATATTTCTCTGGTCGGATGGGTTGCACTATGTTTTGCAGCCCTTTCTTTCGCTCCACTTGAATATGTTAATCACGAGGAGTATCAAGTACAGATAGAAGAGGTCGACGGAGAATGGTTCTATACTCCACATGATAACTTAGCAGACACACCTATTGCATTAGTAGAGGGTGGTGATGAACAGTTATGGGCAGAATCTACGTTACTCTCCTTTGGCATAGTACAGCAGGATGCAGATATTACTGATGCCCAAATTTTCCAATGGGCAGGCTTTGATGATGACGGTAATCCAATAACTATTAACATGGGCTCTTTCGATTTAGAATCTCAAAAATCTTTGCTAGGTTCATTTGAAGATACAAGGTTTTCAATTAGTGCCAAAGCTGGAACTTTAGAATCAAATATGGTTGGAATAAATCATCCGACAAGCCTTGGTGATGGTGTTATAGATGTTATTCCGGAGACTGTAAGAACTATAGTTTGGGGTCCATTAGGAATTTCTGTAGGTATACAATTTTTACTATTGGGTTGTGCAATGGGCACACTTCTAGGTGGATCTCAAGGATTAGCAAGAAGTATGTTTGGACAAATGGTGCCTGAAACAAGAAGTGCAGAATTCTTTGGATTCTTTGGATTCTTTGGGAAAGTTGCAGCATTCATTGGGCCATTATTGTATGGATTTATGACCGTAATGTATGATAGCCGAATGGGAATATTGTCCATCTCCATGCTAATCTTAATTGGTGCATTGATGATGAGAATGGTTGATCTCGAACAAGGTAGAGAAGATGCAAAAGCCGAAGATGCTCGTAATCGAGGTATAGCTTAAACATCATTTTTCAAAATGATTTTATCTACAATCAGAGTTAATTCAAGTAGAATTAATATTGGTCCACCGACTAAAAATAATGATAGTGGATCAGGTGGAGATACTAATGCCCCGAATAATAAAGATATAAACCATAAAAATCTTCTATTTTCAATTACATTATCCCGGCTCACAATTCCACTTCTTAGGAAAAGAATGACAATTAGAGGTATCTGAAAACCAACAATAGATGAAAAATATAGCCCTGAAATAAATCCAATCCAAGATTTTAACCTCCAAGTTGATACAAGTCCGGAAGTAGTCGCATCCGTGGCCAGGTAATCTAATAACATAGGAATTAGAATTTCATGGGAATAAATTATTCCTAAGAGTCCTAAAAATATTGAAAATATAATTGAATATGATATTGTACCAATATTATATTTCTTAATACTTACAATATTTCTTTTGGCTTCGTCAATTATGCCTTTGCCATTCCATGCCATATCCAGAATAAACGTAATCAAAAGAAGCAAGAAACCTATTTTTACAGACATACTGAGCTTTAGTAAAATTACTTCCATTGGCTGTAATATGATTATTTCAACTTCATCTGGTTTAAATCCATCAGATTCAAGAAACCACTTTATTATTTCTTCACTTAGTGGGTATCCAATTATGAATCCCAAAGTAAAGATTCCAGTAAAAATATATATTCTATTTCTAATGTGATTAAGAAAACCTCTTAATTCTGCGCGTGGAATTAAATCAGCGGCTTCACTTTTCATGCTTATCACTTTTCTATATTTTATTATCTTCTCGTTATAACTGATAGAAGGTCGCCGTCTTTAAGCGTGTGATCTAGTCCAACTCTCTGCCAATCAAATTTAGCGCTAGGCCCAAGTACTCTGGCATATCTGAACTTTCTAACAAAGTCCCGATGTAATTTTATGCATACTTCTCTAACTGTGCATGTATCCTTAACTATCAATGGCTCTACTAAATCAGCTTCTTGGCCCTGCGGTTTTAGATAGATCGACATAAAATGTAAATTATTGTAGATGAAATCTTTCATTGCATCTATTCCTTGACCAGTTTTTGCAGAGACTTCTAGCACTGGCCATCCTTCTGGTAAACTATCTTTGGCCCTTTGTATGTCCTTTTTTGATGCCAAGTCAACCTTATTTAATACGACTACTGCTCTACTGTAAACTCTATTTCCGGCCAATGTATCTACTATGTTATCATCGGTCACATTCGTCCTTAATGTTACTGTGGCAGATACTATTCCAAAACTTCTAACTATTTCTTGAATTTCTACATCAGTTAAATTAGTCTGCTTAACAGTCGATCTAACAACTATTCCTCCCCTATTAGTTCTAGTTATGAATACCTGAGGGGTGTTCTGATTCAATCTCAAACCTCCTCTCCAAAGTTCATAATCAAGAATATCGAAATGTGAATCTTGAAATGGATCGACGACATAAAGAACCATATCTGAACCTCTTATGACATTAAGAATCTCTCTGCCCCTTCCTTTTCCATCAGAAGCTCCTTTTATCAATCCCGGCAAATCTAAGATTTGTATTTTTGCACCTCTATGTTCCATTAATCCTGGAATGCATGTTAATGTGGTAAATGCGAAATTACCAATATCTGACTCAACTTCAGTAAGCTGTGATATTAAACTAGATTTACCTACGCTTGGGAATCCAACTAATGCAACCGATGCATCACCGGATTTTTTAACTTCAAAACCAGGGCCGCCCCCACTTGCTTTTGAGTGCGCCTGAGCCTTCTCTTTACGCTCTCTAAGTGCAGCAATTTTAGCTTTTAATTTACCAAGATGGCCTTGAGTAGCTTTATTCGATTTTGTTTTTGTAATTTCATCCTCTAGGGATTTGATTTGCTCCTCAATAGTTGCCAAATCTTTCATCTCCCTGAATTAAAAGCTCATTCCATTCTACCGCTTTTTATCTCCAACGCTTAGCCTTAGGTTATTGAATCCGGTGGCCTCTTATGCTCATATCGTAGTAAGCAAGACTTATTTTACTTACACGGAGGCGTTGAGGATATGGTAGAAGTAATTTTGTACATCGTCGATCGTCATTATCTTTCTTCTTTACTAAATACTCCTATTTCTCAACTAATAGTTATGCTAAACAATGGCGAATTAAGAAAAAATAGGACTTCAGCATATAGCGATTTTCATAGGGATTTTGATGTGGATTTAGAGGGAGAATTATTGGAACTATTTGATAGAAATTTAGAATTATTTGACGTTGATAAAAATATCTTAATTCAGCACTCAGAACTAAAGAATGACATTTATTTAATATTGGCAAAATGGGCTTCAACAGCACAATGGAGTTGCTGGGATGCCCGATTATTTCTTTATGTCGAGCCATATATTGATTCTTCAATTACTGGGGTTTCAGATTTTTTAAGGCCGGGTATATGGAATCAATTTCAAGATGCTGTGTCAAAATTAGATCAAAAAATGTTTACCGAATCAGTTATTCTCGATTGGATGAATCGGAGAGAAAAACTAGATGAAACAATGGAGCCATCTGAAGATCCAATGATTTTACCAACTATGAATTCCCACAATAACTTGAGTAAATCTTTATTTAATTTTATTAAATATTCTAAAAATCATAATTTTGATTTATTATTAGGAAGGGAATATCTAGATTCAGAATTATGGCATATAGGGCAGAAATCTTTGCAGGAATTACAGGGGGGAAGTATTTGAAAAAATTACCGATGTTACCAAAACCACCAGAATTAGTAGTAAATGGCGGAGTAGTAGTATTGGGAAGATTCCAGCCATTTCATAATGGACATATCGATTTAATCCTCAAAGCCGAATCATGGCGATTGCAAAACTCTTCAAAATCAAAATTAATATTGGCCATCGGTTCTTCAAATAGGCCTGAATCTATGGATAATCCTTGGTCATATGAGGAAAGAAAAGAAATGATAAAATCATGGATTGATGTTCAAGATGGATTCAATGAAACAATAATCGTTGCAATTCCGGATATTGAAGATCCACCTAAATGGGTATCGCATGCAGAAAAATATCATGGAAAAGATGGAATATTTTTTACTAGTGATGATTATTCTGCTGATTTATATCAAAAGTCTAATTGGAAAGTTATTATATCTCCATTAAAAGATAGGGAAAAATATCAGGGCTGGAGAGTTAGAGCAACTGCTCATATGTTGTCAACAATTAGTGATGATGAAGCAATCCGTACTGTACTTACTCCTTCAATGTCAGTAG
>JBKEHQ010000046.1:0-10507 GCA_046710875.1 Candidatus Thalassarchaeaceae archaeon | reverse complement strand
ATCTCGATTATTTTTATACCTTTTTAATGAATTTAATTGCCTTATGATGGAGTTTTCATCTATCTTGAGGGCTTCAATCGGATCCTCCTCTTCCATTATATGTTCATTTACTCCCACTACTTTCGTACTTCCTGACTCTACACTTTCAAGATGGTTCCACGCACTCTCGTGAATCATACGTTGTTGCATCCCAGCAGAAATACATTTCATTGCTCCTCCGGATTTTTCTATCGTATCCATAATTTTATTTGCTTCTGAGATTAGTTCAGATGTTATTTTTTCAATTAAAATTGAACCACTAAATAAATCAGGATATTCTATAATATTAGTTTCTGACGCTATTACTTGCTGTGTTCTTAATGCTATTGTTACAGCATCTTGAGTAGGTAACCCGATTGCCTCATCATAACTATTTGTGTGCAATGACTGAGTCCCTCCTAATACTGCTGCTAATGCCTGATATGCCACTCTTATCGTGTTCACCATAGGTTGTTGTGCAGTTAATGTTACGCCCGCAGTCTGAGTATGAAATCTTAACATAGATGATTTAGAATTTTTTGGATTATGTTTTTTCATCATTTCATACCACATTATCCTGGCAGCACGAAATTTGCAAATTTCCTCTACAAAGTTATTATGACAACCAAAAAAGAATGAAATCCTAGGTGCAAAATCATCAATATTCAATCCTCTTTCTATGGCAGAATTTACATAATAATTAGCATTTGACAATGAAAATGCTAATTCTTCACTTGCAGTACATCCAGCCTCCCTAAGGTGATATCCACTAACTGATACGGTATTCCATTTTGGTGCATTGTTCTGGCACCATTCCATTAAATCTGTAGTTAACCTCATAGAATGTTTTGGGGGGTAAACGTACAATCCCCTTGCTATATATTCTTTTAATATATCATTTTGAACTGTGCCAGTTAAATCACTTCTGGGAATTCTATTTTCATCTGCTAAAGCTACATATAAAGCTAATAATGTAGTTGCTGGGGCATTAATTGTCATAGAAGTTGACACTTTAGATAAATCTATATCCTTAAATAATTCCCTCATATCATCAATTGAATCTATAGGGACTCCAACCTTTCCCACTTCACCTAATGACATATCATCATCAGAATCTAGACCCAATTGCGTCGGTAAGTCAAATGCTACTGATAATCCTGTTTGCCCTTTATTTAATAATTCTTTAAACCTAAAATTTGTTTCCTTTGCAGTAGAGAATCCAGCATATTGACGCATAGTCCATATTTTTTTCTTGTACATCTCTTTGTAAATACCATTTGAATAAGGTGGTAATCCCGGACGATTTGGGTCTCCCATATGACTCCGAGACGGTTAGGTAACATGAACAATGCGATTAGTGGTGTTGGCCATGGGCACCGTGAGCATGCCCGTGTGTCAATTCTTCTTCACTAGCATCCCTTATTTCTATAACCGTTACACTGAATTTCAATATTTTTCCAGCCATGGGGTGATTAAAATCTATTTTTACGATGTCTTCTAAAACTTCATTTATTGTAAATTGCATGGGTCCATTTTCACTTTGAGCCTGAAACATCATTCCAATTTCTAATTCTTCAGGAAATTGATCCCGGGGCATTTCTTGAATTGCTTCTTCATTCCTATTACCATATGCATCCTCTGGCGTTAATGTGAACTCCCTTGTTTCATCGGTTTCTGCTCCCATCAATTCTCTTTCAAATCCTTCAATCATATTTTTGTGACCTACTAAAAAAGACATAGGATCTTTGTCTTTGCTGGAATCAAAAACTTCATCTGATTCCGGAAATGTTCCTATATAATGTACCGTTACTACTTTATTATTTTCTACCTTCATTTTATTCACCTTCTTGTTGTGTAATTATCTATAATTTTAGATAATGATTTATGTTGAGATTCATCTATTATTCCCTCGTCTAACTTTTCGTTAATGTATTCTCTGGACTGTTGAATTGATTGTCTCTCACCTTTAGCCCATATGCTAGCTAGCATATTAGATCTATACTCTTCTGCTACGTTTATTTTTACAAGTAAACTTCGCATTTCATACTTATATTCCATGTGTTTGCTCCTATCCAGTCTTTTTAGTCTGGTAGCAGGTTGATAATTTTTTTGTCTAGATCGTGGTCTAGGTTTTCTAATTACTGCCGCTGGTTTAGCTTTTAATTTGGCGACATTGTCTTTATTTATGGATATCACATTAGCCCTTACTCTACTTTTTTCTATTAATTCCATAGCTTTTGTACTTGGTTGAATTTCAATTTCAGGAGTCAATGTGGTATTTTTCTTCTTTAGCCCTATTCCTTTCTTTGGTGCATGCCCTAGGATTTGTTGTTCTATGACTGATTCATCTTCTGTAATATCATCATTTATTACAATATTATCTTTGATAGATTCTTCTTTGGAATCTATAATTGGAATATCTTGTTCTTCATTTACAATTTCTTGTTCTATATTTTTTATTGGATGTTGAATCTTGGTATTTGGTAAGGGTATAATCTTTCTAACTGGTTTGGGTATGTGATTTTTATCTGGAACTATGGGTGTTTTAGTAACACTCTTATTACGATCTATAGATACTTTTTTTACTGGTCTTGGTGGCAGATTTCCGCCAAATACATTTCGAGGTTCGACCTTTGGTCTCCTTCTACGCTGCACTGTTTAATCGATCTCCATTCTTTCGACTAAAGGGGGTTTGATAAGCCTTCTCAATCCCATATAACCTTGGTATGGTCTGTTCTCAACATAGGATTAATTGAACTATCTTCTAAAAAGGTCTTGAAACCCACATTATGAAGCAATCGCCCTAATTCTGCAATCATTGTCCCATTATCTATACAGAACTTTTTTTGAGGCCAGTATGCAGTAGCTCCTCGCTCCTCGCACATAATTTGGGCCATTTCCCTAATTCTAGAATTACATGCTACTCCTCCGCCTAGTAATAATTCTGTTTTACCAGTATGCGCCATCGCTCTTTCTGCAACTTCTATGCATGATGCGAATGCATGTTCTTGTAAAGACCAAGAAACTGATTCTAAGGAATCTCCTGATAATACTCTTCTTTGAGCAGCTGTCAACATCCCAGAAAATCCCATATCCATTCCTTGAACGCCGTATGGGAGGTCAATTAGTTGATTTTCATAATTTGTAATATTTGTGAATTTACTCGCTAAGTCTTCTATTTTTGGACCACCCGGAAATGGCAATCCTTGATTTCTAGCAAATTTGTCTAACATATTACCTATTCCTATATCCAAAGTTTCCCCCATGACCCTATACTTATCTCTTGATTTGGCAATAACTTGAGTATTACCACCGCTTACATACAACAAAACTGGATCAATGCATCCCGTTTGATTTCTTCCAATCTCTATATGTGCTATGCAATGGTTAACACCAATTAATGGGATGCTCCAGGATTTTGATAATGTTCTTGCTACACTAGCGCCTACTCTAAGACAGGGACCTAATCCTGGTCCCTGGCTAAACGCTATTGCTTCTATTTGATTTTCTTTAAACATTTCAGATTTTATAACCTGATTTAATAAATTAGATATTTGGGAGCAATGATGATCCGCAGCTTCTCTAGGATGAATACCTCCTTCCTTTGGTCTGAATAAATTTGAATACGAATCAGACACATTTCCATCTAAATCTACCATTCCAAATGATAACGTGTGGGCGGTACTTTCTATGCCAAGTATTACTCCGCCCATGAATCCCGACAGAGGTATACCTTTGAAGTCTAACTCCTTCCTGTAAACGTGAAGACAATAATTGTCAACTGTGGTGAAATAGCTCATCTCTCATCTGGAGATATATCTATGCCGCTTTCTGGAGCCGAAATGACAGATTTTGACAATTTAATATATGGCCCCGGATATGCAATTATAATTGAAAAGGGCATAATATCTAAAATTAGCAATAATGAAGAAATCATAAACGAATTTATACCATGGTTTCAAGAGGGAGATTCTCAAACTGATGAATACAATATAATAGACGCCTGTCAATCTGCATTAACTCCTGGCTTTGTTGATTCTCATTCTCATCTGGTTTGGTCTGGAGACAGATCTAATGAACTATCGTTAAGACAAAATGGTAAATCATATTCAGATATATCTAAATTAGGTGGTGGCATTAAGAAAACTGTTAATGCAACAAGAGATGAATCCTTCAAATCTTTAATTGATAATTCCTTAAGGCGTGCCGATATTGCTATATCTTTAGGTACTACTACTCTTGAGGCTAAAAGCGGGTATGGATTAAATTATTTAACAGAAATTAATTCATTAAAAGCTATTGACGAAGTTTCAAAAAATAGTAATTGTAAAATTATTCCAACTTGGTTAGGTGCTCATGATTTTCCGGAAGGCCAACTGAGGTCTGACTATGTTGATGAGTTAATCAATATCCAACTTCCCACCATAGTAGAGGATAATCTAGCTAAATATGTTGATGTATTCTGTGAACCTGGTTGGTATACCTCTGAAGAAACCGAACTTATAGTTAATGAATCAAAAAAACTCGGTCTAATACCTAGGTTGCATGTTGACGAATTTATAGATTCGGACGGATTAAAATTAGCTACAGAATTAGGTTCTGTTAGCGGTGATCATGTAGCATATTCTAGCGATGACTCTAGATCTTTCGCTAGTTCTAATGGTACAATGCAAACATTCTTACCAGGTACTCCATATGTCTTGGGCAAACCTATTTCATTACCAATTTCTAAATGTATCGATGAGGGCTGGAGTTTTTCTATAGCATCTGATTTCAATCCCAATTGTCCATCTTTGTCTTTGCCATTTGTTGGTAGTTTGTTATCTCACAGATTAAGCATCGATCCTACTATTAGTTTGATTGCAGCTACTAGAAATCCAGCAACAACGATATTGGATAACTTGACCACTGGATGCCTTACGGTTGGCGCTTCAGCTGATATTAATTTCTTATGGTCTAATTATGTTTCAGGTTGGTGCCAGACACCCGGGATGAATCCAATTAGAAAAACTATGATTAATGGAAATATTGTAAATTCAAATAACGTTATATAAAATTAACATTAATTATAAATAGAAATGTAACGTTGTTTATAAAATTTCAACATGATTAAATTATAATTTCAACAATAATCTTAATAATTCATTACTAATCTACAATAAATTAGAATTACCGTAGGGCTGATAATCATGGTTATCAGAATTTATAATTGGCATGATTAACAAAATATCGTCGCAGTACAACGTTTTCTTAGATAATCAGTAAAAGTTGGCATATATGCCCTATGGTAGGGTTAAAAATTAATGACGTTATCCGATAAATTAAATGATCATAAATGGTTTTTGCCTTAAATGTAAAACATATGGAATTATGTCCAACGTACAGATGATAACCATGAAAAATGGTAGAACCAGAGCTTCTGGATATTGTATGGAAAAAAATTGTAATGGCAGGATATCAAAAATTATATCATGAATACTGTATTAATACAGAATCCTTCATTTGGAATGTCAATCCCGCTCGGTTTACCTAGGGCTCGTGGTCTAGGGGTTATGACGCCACCTTGACATGGTGGAGATCGCAGGTTCAATTCCTGCCGAGCCCACCATTAGGTTCAAACCTATTAAAACAATATTTCATCAATAAGTAATTCTTAATTTTCCTGCACCTTTAGATTTAACATTTTTAATCTTCAGATTATCTAATAATCCAATGTTGTCTACATGCGTCCCTCCGCAAGGACATAAATCGATTCCTTCTATCTCGACAACTCTCAATTTTTTTACAGAACTTGGTATTCTGTCTAAAAAATTAGTATGCCTCATCATCTCATGGGATGTAATCTTCTCTCTGTCCCACTTGTAAATATTTACTGAAGCATTAGTTTTTATAATTTCATTGAAACTTGTTTCTAAATCCTCTGCATTAAATTGATCCCTATCAGGAAATAATAGATCTAACCTTGTATATTCCTGACTTATTTGGTTTCCCACCGTTTCTGCTTCAAATATATCATTAGCCAATGCAGATACAATATGTTGAGTAGTATGTAACTTTGTATTCTTGTTTCTGGATATACTGTCAATTTCACAAGATATGATGTCATCTACAACAAATAAATCTGAATTTGATACTGGATGTTGAATAAGGTCACCTGGTAATGTTTCCATAAAATTACTTTGAAAATTATCGCCAATAAATATTCCAATATCTCCTGGTTGCCCACCACCTCGGGGAAAACAATAACTTTCAGATAACATAATGTTGTTTTCATTTATTTCTACAACTTGTGCACTAAATGGAGGAGGATTTAGCCCAGGATGTAATTTCATATGTAATCTTTCTTGCATAACTTTCACCTAAAAAGATTAGATAACTCACCATTTAATAAAGCATTAGACACTCTTTCACAATCTTCTGTCATTGACCTATCTTCAACCAAAGGTTCCACCAGTATTTTCATCCAATTATGAATTTTCATAACTCCTATGCCTGGATTTTCTTCAATTCTATTCATTGCCTCACTAGAACATATTAATTCATTCGCCAATACTTGGGATAGATATTTCGTCATTATAAAAGTTCTATGTGCGCCAGTTGCTCCCATTGATACGTGATCTTCTTTGCCATTACTTACTGGAACGTTGCCTATAGAAGCTGGATTTGATAATATTTTCATTTCAGAAATCAATGCTGCAGATACATATTGAACTATCATTAATCCACTTTCCAATCCTTCTTCATTTGTTAAAAATGCCTTTTGTCCACTCCACTTAGGATCTAATATTTGATTTGTTCTTCTTTCTGAAATTGATGCTAATTCATGACACCCAATTGCCAAATAATCACTTATAAGCGATAAATTTTGCCCATGGAAGTTGCCCCCACTTATTACTTCCCATGATTCAGAATCGGAGAAAACTAATGGATTATCTGTCGCACTGTTAATTTCTATCTCTAACATTCGTTTTGCTTCTCTTATACTTTCTATAATGGGTCCATGAACTTGTGGTGAGCATCGGAATGAATATGCATCTTGAACTCTATCACAATTTTCATGAGATTTATTAATTTCAGAGTTTGATACAAACTCCAAAATTCTAGCGGCTGATATTAATTGTCCAAAATGGGGCCTAACTTGATGAATTCTAGAATCAAAAGGTGCATGAGAACCTTTGATGGCTTCTAAAGAACATGCAATAGCAGCGTCAGCAGTTAGAATTAAATGATCCATATTGGTTACTGCAATAGACAAATATGTGCACATTTGACTAGTTCCATTAATCAGGGAAAGCCCCTCTTTAGCCTGCAATTCTATTGGTTCTAAACCACATTCTCTTAAAGATTCTAATGCCCCCATTTCCACCCATTTACCATTTTTTATTATATTGCATTTACCTTCACCCATCATAGCCAACGCCAGATGAGACAATGGTGCTAAATCGCCGGATGCTCCAAGAGAACCTATTCTTGGAATGATTGGCGATATCTTATTATTTATCATTGATAATAATAATTCAATGACTTCAATCCTCGTACCTGAATATCCTTTGGCTAGTGAATTAGCCCGTACCAACATCATCATTAAGACATGACTATTTTCCATTTTTTCACCTACACCGCAAGCATGGCTACGTATGAGATTGGATTGTAAATCTCCTAACTTATCAGCGTCAATTGTTACCGAAGACAAAGATCCAAAGCCCGTATTGATGCCATAAACTACATGATTATTTGAAATAATTTTTTCTACAACTTCCCTTGACCTGATAATCTTGGTTATCGATTTTTTAGATAATTTAACTGTTAAATTATTATTAGTTAAATTAACAATATCTTCAATTTTAAGAGTATATCCGTCTATGATTAAGTTAGACATATTGTTAGCCAACCGCATCTTACAGATATACTCATCGAGGCATCAACCTAAAAAGTCTAGAATTTCATCGTCAACAATGTTGGAGATTGTAATTTCAAGGTTTTCATCTCTTTCCATTGCTCTACTTATAGCGAATTTTGCTCCAGAATTTCTTGCCCATGCACGCCTTGCTATCCCGTTGTTAACATCCCAAGATATCATTGAAATAATATTTTTATCAGACTGTTCTGAACCATCTATTAACATTCCAAAACCACCATTTATTACTTCTCCCCAGCCTACGCCTCCACCATTATGTAGACTAATCCACGTTGCTCCTCTGAACCCATCTCCCACGAAATTTTGAACAGACATATCTGCTGTAAACATTGAACCGTCTTTGATATTGGCTGTTTCTCTATATGGGCTGTCAGTCCCACTAACATCATGATGATCCCTGCCTAAGACTATTGGAGCAGCCAATACTCCTTCTCTAATTGATTTATTAAATTCTAATGCTATCATACGCCTCCCTACTTCGTCTGCATATAATATTCTAGCTTTACTACCAACTACTAAATTATGATTATCTGCATCTTTTATCCATTCAATATTATCTTTATACTGTAATTTAATCTCTTTTGGACTTGTTTTAGATAATTCCGTTAATACTCTTAATGCTATTTCATCTGTAATTTTTAAATCCGAATCTTTGCCGGAGGTACAAACCCATCTAAACGGTCCAAATCCGAAATCAAAACACATAGGGCCCATTATATCTTCTACATAAGATGGAAATTTAAATCTATTATTATCCATAATATCTGCACCAGCGCGACTAGCTTCTAGCAAAAATGCATTACCATAATCCCAGAAGAACATTCCATTTTCGCATAACTTATTCACTGCATTTGCATGTCTTTTTAAAGAGTCAATAACCATATTTTTAAATTTTATTGGTTCATCAGAAATTAATCTTAAACCCTCTTCATAATTTATTCCTACAGGCATATATCCTCCTGACCAAGGATTGTGCAGGCTGGTTTGGTCACTACCTAAATCGGGATATATTTGATTATTAACAAAATATTCTAATAAATCAACTATATTTCCTACAAAACCTAGTGAAACAGCTTCTTTGTTATCTTTAGCTTCAGTAATTCTGGTTGAGAGTAAATCAAGATCATAAAAAATTTCATTCAACCATCCTTGTTCATGCCTCTTCAATGCGGCATGAGGATTACATTCTGCTATTACGCAAATAGCACCCGTTATTACAGCGGCTTTAGCCTGTGCTCCAGACATTCCACCTAAACCTGAAGTAACAAACAATGTGCCACCGAGGTCATTGTCTGGTCCGATATCTAGATGCTTCCTAGCTGCATTCAATATTGTAATGGCGGTACCATGCACTATTCCTTGTGGTCCAATATACATATATGACCCAGCCGTCATTTGACCATATTGAGATACGCCCATTGCACTCATTTTGTCGAAATCGATTTGCTTGGAATAATTCGGTACTACCATTCCATTTGTAATTACCACTCTGGGTGAATTAATATCTGAAGGAAATAGGCCCATTGGATGGCCAGAATATATCACCAGAGTTTGTTCATTATTCATTTTTGATAAGTAGTACATAGTCAACCTATATTGTATCCAGTTTTGGAATACAGACCCATTACCTCCATAAGTAATTAATTCATGAGGATATTGTGCTACATTTGGATCTAAATTATTTTGAATCATTAACATGATTGAAGCGGCTTGTATTGATTTTGAGGGATATTCAGAAATTGGTCTAGAATACATGGCATAATTTGGTCTAAACCTATACATGTAGATATGGCCGTAGTCTTCTAATTCCTTTGCAAATTCTTTAGATAATTGATTATGCCATTTTTTAGGAAAATATCTTAATGAGTTCCTTATTGCTAAGTTTTTTTCTTCAATTGTTAAATTTAAAGGACGTTTCGGCGCATGATCTACTGAATAATCGATAGGTGATAAATCTGGTAAAAACTCCGGTACGCCGATAATAATATCTTCAATAAATAACAATTAATGCCACTCCAACCTATTAAATATTATATTTTGAATTTCTTCATTAAGATTTTTACTTTTATCTAAAATATGATTAATCTCATTAAAAAATTTCATACCTTCTTGTTCTGTTATGGAATCAATATTTATTTTTACATTTAATGATGCTATATAAATAGATGAATATAGTAATTCTGATGCAGATGCTAAATCAGTTAAAGCATTCAAATTTCCATTTTTAGCTAATTCAGGTAACAAAGGAAATAAATTCATTGCTGCTATTGCAATTTGATATGGAGCATTAGTAGCTTCTAGAGAAGATTTTAATATCATTTCTTTTCTAATTATTATATCTTCATCAGTAATTTTAGATAATTTATATGCTTTCATGACATTATCAAATGCGTCACAATCATTCTGTGCCAATGCCATAGATTCGTTTATACCTGGTTCACATATTGATAATAATTTATTAGATATTTCATGGCCGTCAATCCACTTTTCCCTAGCCAATGTCAATCTTGCAACCATGGAAGTTAAGGAATAAGAATGACCTAGAGTTAGGGCCGCTACTGCCCCTCCGCC
>JBKEHQ010000045.1:0-10548 GCA_046710875.1 Candidatus Thalassarchaeaceae archaeon | reverse complement strand
ATTCTCCCTCATAATAGGATATTCTGACCATAATGAGATTAATATTCCAGCCCAGCATATGATGGATAATAGTGATAATATTAATGTTAAATCAGATATTTGTAAGAATCCACTATTGTCTCCAAAAATCCCAACTCGGTTGTAATCTCCACCTTGTGATAATTCGCCAATTCCTATGTCCCAAGATCCCATTATGAAAGCTGCTAATCCTAGAATAACTATTGTTAATTCCTTTAATCCCCAGTTCTTACTGATAATAGTGGTCTGAAAGATCAAACCCTTTCTTATCTCATCAAGAATGAAAAAATTATCACTAATTTCAGATAATTTGTAATCCAATTTTATTTCACTTTGCCTTACTTCATTAACAACTATTATGTCTTCAGAAATCGTTGGCATCACGTCCTCCATGGCCTATCCGATACTCATTACTGAATAAGTTTCATGTACAATATGTACATTATTTACAACTTTTTAAGGAATAATTTGTGGCGCCGAGAGAGAGATTTGAACTCCCGAGGGAAAATCCCACATGATTTCCAGTCATGCGCAATACCAGGCTATGCGATCTCGGCAGGCATACATTCGTACGGGCATCTATTTTTGAGTTTGTCGTATTGAAATGAGATCGAACAATCCGTAGTGATTAAAATCTCACTTATGTTGCAAGCCTTATCGCCACTGTGGCTTAGGGGTATAGCATCCCATTGGTAATGGGAAGGTCGGGAGTTCAATTCTCCCCAGTGGCTCCATATTTACTCCATTAATGTTGATAATAATTTTTTTAATTTGTTTTTCGCATAATTCAAATACATTTACTGACTTTTTTTGTAATTAACTTGATAATCTACCTTATATGCAGAGTACTATGGATAACGCCAGCAGAAGGCTAGCCTTAACTCTCGTTTTGTTAATGATGCTAGCACCTTTTGCTAATGCAGGAGTTTCAAATTGGAATTCATCAAATAATATTAATTCTAATGGTAGTTCATTAACTGTGAATGGTTTTGAACTTCCAGGAAATTCTACTATCATGGATGGTTGGCTCCATGTTGCTGATTCAACCATGGCCACTTCAACAGATACGGGAATTCTATGGAGTGAATCAGATTTTTCTGACGGTGCACTTTATGGTACTTTTATGGATGAAAATCAGCATTTAACTTTAATGGATGACGGTACAAGATCTAACATTAGTAGTTTTGATGTTGGCGATATTTCTGTTATTATGAATTCTAAATACAAATATTCTCCTGGATGGAGGCATGTATATACTCTTAGCCCATTAACAAATATTTCCGAGTGCGGGGGGCAAAATGGTCAGGTTTTATCTCATGGATATGATGACAATTTTGATGTTACTTTGGACAATGATGAAATAATTGAAATTTTATATTACTGCGATACATTTTCCAAAGAAGATACCGTACAGGAGTTGATAATTAATTCCGGAGGTGACGATTATTACAGCGGTAATCTTTCATCAAATGGAGGAGGTGGTGAAGGATTTATTGGCACCTATCAAATTAGTTCCGGAATAGACTCAATAGCAATTAATAATGGAGGCTCAGGATATTCTACTAATGATACAATGTCCATAGGTTGCCAATGTGGTGGATCCGATGCAAATGCTACAATTTCATCCGTTGATAGCAATGGAGGAATACTTAGTATAACAATTAATGATACTGGAGTAGGATATACTCTGGATGATACAATATTATTCTCATTCACTGGTTCTGGAAGTGGTGCGAACTTAGATGCAATTATGGAATCAACTGGAGTAATAAATTCAGTAGAAATTACTAATGAAGGTTATAATTATACTAGTACTCCATCTATTGATATTAGCGATTCTTCTGGTTCTGGGGCATCAATTACAGCAATACTTGGAGCTTATTTTGAATATGAACTAGACATAGATCCTATTGGCAATAGTAATCCAAATTGCGATGAGGGAGGTTTTATTGTTTATAGCGGGCTCGATTATGATGAAAATAGAAATCTTGGTACTGATGAAATTACAAATACTGATTATCTTTGCAATAATATAAAAACATGGGAAGCAACTACCTTTAGTGATTTAAATGGAACTATTTATGGCAATCAACAAAATATGAGTTACGGTGTTATACCTTCTTCAGCATCTAGTGGAGTAGTCTCAATTGGAACTATGCCGGGATCTCCGCTTCCAGCTGGAACTGATAGCGCTTTCTTACTTCCTGCAGTAAATGTACCATATTTTGATGATATTAATAATTATTATATGTCCTTTGATCACTGGTTTCATTTCGACAGCACTTCCTCAGGCGGAGGAGACGGCGCTTGGGTAGAATATCGAGTAAAAGATAGTGCTGCATGGGGCGATTGGGAGTATATATCTCCCGAACTTGGATATCCTAGTACTTTATCGACTGATGCCCCAGTACCTGAAGGAGCACCCTCGGGAGGAACTCCCGTATTTGCTTCTGAGACTTATAGTGGATGGCTTACCAGTACATTTGATTTATATCCATTAGTTAATGAAACATCGGATAATATACAATTTAGATTCCATGTATGGACTCACCCAGATGCTGAAAACGAACGTCCAGGATGGTTTATTGATAATATCCGATTTAATAATGATGGTGTTAATTATGGGGCGTGGCATCATGGTTGTTATACACAAACTGCATCTTCTTGTTACTATTCTAATGATGCATATGGTTCATTAGAAAGAATAATTGATTTATCAGGTTCAAATTCTACTTCTAAAATTGAAATTGATATGGAATGGGACTTAGAAGGTGCAGCGAATGATAATGCATGCGTTGAAGTATCACTAAATCAAAACTCATGGTTCGATATATCTTCTACGAATCCGTCTACTACTTCGGGATGTGCAGCTCGTAGTGGAGCAATCCCGGGAGCAGGATATTCCGATGCCGAAGGGACGGAATATGGTGATCAGAGTGGCCGTTTACGAACTATTTCGCTAGACATACCAAATTCATTTCATAATCAACAAGTAGTTTATTTTAGGATAGTTGTAGATACCAACACTTATACTGATTATGGGGGAAATCTAGATTCTAGGGAAGGGCTTACGGTTGATGAAATAAGAGTTGTTGATTATAGTGGATCTAATCTTTTCTTGGATGATCTCGAAACTTCTTCTTCGATGTCTCACTCTGCAATCGGTACTGGGTCAGATGACTGGAGCCACTATTATCTGGACAGAGGTCAACAACAATCTTCCTTTAACTTCGAAGACTCTACTGCTAGCTCGCCTTCAGTTTCAGATTCTCCGGGTTGGACGAGGACCAATACTATGTCATCAGGAAGTTGCTCTACAGATACATGTAAATGGACTTTAAACAAAATTGGTACTAACTCTGGGCCTAGTGGCGCAGCGTCGTTTCCTTACGTTTATGGCGTAGGGATATCTGGAGATTATTTAGGTAATATTCAAGAAGCAAGATTGATATCTCCTGAGTATGAAATCCCTTTGAATGGGAATGCATTTCTATTATTTGATCATTGGGCCGCAATGGAACCAAATTGGGACGGTGGTGCTGTTTTCATCAAGGTAAATGGGGCTTCTTGGCAACATTTTGACCCAGGAAACTGGTATGATAGTCAAGTCAGTTATAATTATAATAATCTGTATGGGCATGATACATTTGCTTCTCAATCATCAGCATCTGGAGGCATGAAGAGTATGCAGGCTAGCTTACTAAATTATCAAGGTGATACTGTCCAATTTAAGTTCTCAATGGGTTCTGATTCATACCTTACATATGGCGGTTGGTTTATTGATAATGCTGGCGTGAAAATATCAAACTATGGTAATCCGGGAAGTTGGCTGAGTCCATCCTTTTCTATCTCTGACGTTAATCAATTCAATAGTGGAATAATTGATATAGATGCAATAATACCTGGTCAAACTACAGTTACTGGTTCTATTATTGATTATTCATCAGGTCAAATAATTCCAGGTTTCTCAAATATTTCATTCCCTATTTCATTAGCAGCTATTGACTCTAGTCTGCATACACAATTAAAATTGCAAGTAAACCTTTTTACTTCTGATATGGAATCAACACCATCAATAAAGAAAATTAGTATTGGGGGAAAAAGGTTTCTTAATTCTGATTCAGGAGGAAATGGATGGGAATTTAGTTCGGGTGTTGAGGTAGTCAATGGGATATTGAATGCAACTACTATTGCCGGAACTCTAATTTCTGATTTTATACCATCTTCACGGCCAATAAAGGCGTTAAATATCGGTGGTAACTTATCTAGTGGAGTCACTATAAATGTATTAAATAAATTCGGGTCATCTCTTGGTTCTGCCTCAAAAGGCGGAGGAGTGTCATTTGTAACTCCTCAACCTGGTTTTGGATTATCAGTAAGTCTTCCTACGAATGCTTGGATTGATAGATTGGTAATATCTGTAATATTTGCAGCACCTGCCCTAAATCCTGTGATCGATGTATTGAATGATGGGTCTCCTGAATGGTCATTTATGCAAGGAGATTCTTACGGCCATTACGGGTGGCAATCTACTTTCTCCGATGATACTCAAGAGGGCGTAATTACTAGTAAAATAATAAACTTAGATGGAACAAATTCTCAGACTTTATTATTTAAAATTCCATCAGTAGCTTATGTTAATTCAGGAATAATATCTATATCTTCGGATGCCGATGGTTTCGATGGTTCTGTAATTCTTTCTATTGCTGGATCTTCCCAAACTATATCGCCAAACAATGATATATTTTATAATATTCTAAATCCTTCTCAAATATCTGGAATTGCACTTACAAGTCAGACTTACACGGACTTAGAAACGGGGAGGGATTGGAAAGAAATACCTGTCGAAGTAGATTCAAATGTAGCCCAGACTATCTCCATATCAGGGTTAGGAATAGGATATTCAATATTTGAAAATGTGTCAGGATTGGGAAATATGATTTCAACATATCATGAATCTATGATGTCCAATAATCAAGATTTCGAAGAGGTTGATGTACCTGTTACGTTTTCAGCTGATATTGGATCAATTTCTATAGATGGAAATATCCTATATGACTTTATAATAACTAACAATGACTTTTCAGTTCCAAATACTTTCTATCCCAATGGAGACTCAATTGAAATAGTTACGTCCCATCATCACCTTTATGATAATTCAGAACTATCTGAAATAACGCTAGAGGGGATGGCATCAGATGGTAATAATATTTTCTTTAAGGTTGAAAATGGCGCAGATGGATTATGGGGTGGAGGTAGTTCTCCAAATATATTCACACAAACTTCTGGTTCTAATAAAGTCATATTTGATCCATATTCCAGTTATATTGAAAAAATTATATCGCCTGATGGATATGAAGAAATAATAGTACATTGGATATTTGAGATTTCTTGGAATTGGGATGATGTTGATGATATTATTTGGACATCAAGGGCCAACGACGGCGAAGGTGAAACAATTTGGCCTGCACAAGCTCAAAGTGGCAAATCTGGTTCACAAGCCGTAGAAAACGATATCCAAATTGATAATTTTAATATTTTTGATAATGAAGGTAGACTTATTTCGAATATTTATGATAATTTATTATATCCTTTTCCAATATTGGAAGGGGGAATTTTAAATATTTCTGGAAATGTCAGATTTCAAGATTCATCCAGTCACCAACCTCTGTCTAGTGATTTTTCTATTGGTTTAAACATCTCTGGAGAAATATTCTCTCTCGAAACAGGGGATGAAGGATCTTTTTATGGGATAGTGATAGCACCTTCAGAAACCTCTATGCTTTCTGTTTCTCCAATTATACTTTCTATAGGTCCTAATGGCGGGGCAAACGGTGCAGAAGATGTAACAGGTCAACCCACGCCAATAGAAATAATTGTAGACACTTCTCCCCCCGTTGCTGGCCAATTACACGTAAATACGCCAATTGGATTACAATATGCTGATGGGATGGTTAGTGACCCCACCTCTCCATTTAGGGCGTATATTACAGTTAGTGAAGAGCAAGCGCGCGGAGACTCGATAACTCTAAAATATTGGAGAACTGGAATTGACGATATAAATGGCGATGGAACTGCATCTGTGAATGAATATCAATCACAATTGCAGCCATTAACTCCTGGACTGACGGGGGAACAACAAGTACAATTTAGCGGCATTGATGTTTCATCATTAGATAATGAACCAATACACTTGTATGTAGAAGGCACTGATTGGGCAGGTTTAACCTATCAAGAGGGAGGTACTGGAGGCGGCCCTGGCGAAGAAAATTCATGGGCAAGCGTCGTAATAGCTGTTGATGGCCCTACAGAATTTGCAGGAGATAGTATAGGCCTAGGGCAAGGGCGAAATTCTGCCTTTGATTTAGATAGGCGAACACTAGATAATGTTGACTACTATTTATTGCCAGGTATGATACATACATTCTCTGTACAAATTGATGATGTCAATGGATTAATAACTTTGGATAATATAACAATTATGCTCTGTGGATACGGTACAAATTTAGGATTATTTACATTGGAACCTTGGTCCGGAATATTATGGACTCCCGATGAAAGTATGACTATTCCAGTTGGTTTCCAAACAGAAAAAATTACCGACTCCGTGACTAAATTAAAATTAAGCTTTAAATTATCCTGGGATTTCCCATGGGATGATAATACTTCTGATTGTAAACCTAGAGTAACGATCGATGATAATTTGATAACAGTAGCCGAATCGCCTGTATTGAGTGCACTTTCATGGAAATTAGATAATAAAGTTACAGCAATTCCTTCTATTGTTTCTGACCTAACATCTCCAATTTCGTTATCTTCAAAAAGTTATTTATATCTTAAACAAGGGGATGAATTCTCAGTATTTGGAGAACTTTATTATGCTGGTTCTATGCAAAGAATAATTTCTACAAGTGAGGATACTCAGGCTCAGATATCAATAATATATGGTACTGAAGAAAGAACAGCCTTATCGCAAATATCTTCCAATGGTTCTTTTTTGGCATTTTTAACATTGCCATCTAGGGCTCCGCTTAATCCCATTATGGGAGTTACTACCGAATTACTTAATGTCCAAGGATCTGGAATTTCAGTTTCTAACTCTGACATATCAATTACTGTTGATAGTGACTCTCCTTCGGCATTATTTAATCAAGACGAATACCCCGATTCATCATTTAATATAATTGGTACCGATGTAATGAGTGATTCATTAGTTACAATATCAATTATCGATGAAATAGGAATGACGGAAGGACCATTAGAAGTTTCTTGGGAATTTAGAAGAGGTGGTCAAAAAATTATTGGAACATCTGACTCAGGAGTATTGCCATTTATATCTTCATCAGAAGGTATAAGCATATACCAAGGTAGAATTGATTTTACTTCATTAATTGATATTTCATTCCAAATCGGTGATCAAATAGCACTATGGATTAATTCTAATGATAAAGCAGGCAATGATATTATAGGTTTAGGAAGTGAACTTTCTCCTAGAGTTGCAACACTTAGAGTTATGGAATTTGCAGGTGAATATACTAGGGAAATCACTACTCCGACAAAATATCCTCAATTAGGGGATGTCTTAACTATAGTGACTTATTGGGAAAATAGCGGTAAAGTAGATGGCAAACTTTCTTTAGGATTATGGGAACAAAGGAGTGACGGCACATGGCGACCATCTGTTACTACTGCAACTAGCGGAGATATTGAATTAGACCTGCCATCATCTAGTTCCAGCGTTCTTGCGACTTTTAAATATGAAACATGGCAAACTGGCCAACCACTACTAGTTATTGTCATAGATGGAGACTTTGATAATGTGAATGGTTTAAATCAAGAAATAAAAGGTATAACTGTGGCAGAATCCAATCAAGTTACCGAAGGTGGTTCTACGATTTGGCTATTAGGATCCGGAATTGTCATATTGTCAGTAATAGGCATTATTGTATTCGTAATGAGGGGACGTGGAGAAGATTATTATGATGATGAAGAAGATGAATACTATGATGAATGACCTATTTCGCATTATTAAATAACTTATATTATAGCCACCTGACTTTGTTTTTTACCTCTATGATTTATAGACTGCAGAGGCACAAGGTCATTTTAGAGAGAGAAATCTTTCTAGATGGGATTGGGATGCACACAAAAGAAGACGAAGTTATGACTGTTGATGATTTGAGAGATGAGCTAGATGATCTAAAATCACTAGTCAATACTCTTCTTACTATAATCATGGAAGAAGCAGATGGTATTCAAAATAGTTCAGCCCCTTCACTAGTCGACACGCCTAGACGTGGATATTGCATGTAATTAGTATTGTACAGGTTCCGGATCTATACTTCTCCAAAGATACCATGTAGCAATCGTTCTCCATGGTGCCCATTTGTCAGTAAGCTCTATTATTTCGGACTTATCCATTTTTTCTCCACTGTTGTATATCTTTTCTAATGCCCTTATCGCCCCTATGTCGCCCATTGGAAATATGTCTGGCCGTAATAATGTAAAAATTAATATCATTTCAGCGGTCCAAATACCAACGCCTCTAATTTTCGTAAGTTTTTCTATGACTAAATCATTAGTTAATCCATTCCAATCTACTGAATGATATTCATTAATCCAGATTTTTGATATTTCCTTAATATACTCAACTTTTCTATGTGAAAGTCCACAACTATGTAATTCTAGATTATCTTTTGAGGATATTATTGATGGTGTAATTTGTGTTACCTTTTCCAGTAATCTATTCCATACAGTGTCTGCAGCCTTAACTGATATTTGCTGCCCGACCACTGATCGAATCAAAGTCATAAAAATATCATCCTTAGTTTTTAGAGATGGGTATTCAAATAAATTAATTAATTCAGCCATTTTTGGATCTAAATTCTTCAAATATGATTTCCCTTCTTCCCAATATTTTGGTGCATTATTGCTAATCATATCACCCCTTTATTACTGCAAATGGCCTTAGTCTTGCAACAGGTCTTGCTAGTTCTGCCTTATGGGTTAATTCTATTACTTCATCTACATTTTTATATGCTTCTGGTGCTTCTTCAGAAAGAACATTTGGAGTCTTCACATTTACATAAATTCCCTTTTCTTCCAAACTTTTCATCAGTTTTACGGAATCAATGCTATTTCTGGCTGCCGTCCTAGATAATTTTCTTCCTGCGCCATGGCAAGATGAAGAAAATGCATCATTTGATCCTTTTTTTGGACCTGCAAGGACCCATGAGGCAGTACCCATATCGCCCGGAACTAAAACAGGTTGACCAATCTCAGAAAATCTTGGAGCCAATTCATTGTGGTCACCGCCTAAAGCCCTAGTAGCACCTTTTCTGTGGACGCAACATTTACATGATTTTCCGTTAATATTATGATTTTCAATTTTTGCAATATTGTGACTAACGTCATATATTAATTCCAAATTACTATCTCTTCCTAAAATTTCTCTAAGGGCCACCCTTAGCCTTTGAGTAAGTGCAGAACGGTTAGCAAATGCATAATTGCCAGCAGCATTCATTGAATCTACGTAATCTTTACCTTCTTTGCTAAATATTGGTGCAGCCGCTAATTGTCTATCAGATATTTCCATATTCCACTCAGGAGCATGCCAAATATCTCCTCTTTTTTCGTATTTAGACTCTATTGAATTCACATGTTCGGAACAAACTTGATGGCCCAGGCCTCTGGAGCCAGTATGAATCATTGCAGTAATCTGGCCAATTCTCAATCCGAAAGATTTAGCAGCTTCTTTATCTACAATTTTATCTACAATTTGTAATTCAAGAAAATGATTTCCAGAACCCAATGTTCCTAATGCAGTCATCCCTCTTTTCATGGCGCGTTCACTTAATTTTCTTTCTTCACAATTAAGTAATCCATTAGATTCAATATTTAATAAATCTCTTGATTCTCCCCACCCAAGTTCCACGGCTGCCGATGCTCCTTCAGAGAGAATATATTCTAATTCCGTATCATTTAATGACACTCCTCCTTTCCTCGTTGCACCCGAAGGTATCATTTTTGCTAATTTTTTGGATAAATCTTTGATATCTATATCATTTATTCCAATATCTAACGAGCAAAGCCTTACTCCGCAATTGATGTCAAATCCCACTCCGCCGGGGGATATCGATCCACCTAAATCTCCATCTTCAATATCTGTTGCAACCACTCCTCCTATTGGAAATCCGTAACCAAAGTGCCAATCAGCCATTGCCCACGCATTACCTATTATCCCCGGAAGTGATGCAGTATTGATTACCTGATTAGGAGATCTATCGTCTCTATGTTCCTTCAAATGCTTCTCATCTGTTATCATTATTGCGTCCGTCAACATCCTTCCATGTTTTTTAATCCGCATTTTACCCGGACCAAATGGCTCAATAAATTCTCTCCATTCTCCATCCATGTCCCAACGTCATATGGCTACCCTTTCAACTCGACGGGCAAATATTAGGCACTGACTTCAAGACTAATTGCTAAATCGGAAGGTCAAAGGTTGATGTGATATTATGCCATTCGGAG
>JBKEHQ010000044.1:0-10557 GCA_046710875.1 Candidatus Thalassarchaeaceae archaeon | reverse complement strand
CCTTGACCTTGACCTTGACCTTGACCTTGACCTTGACCTTGACCTTGACCTTGACCTTGACCTTGACCTTGACCTTGACCTTGACCTTGACCTTGACCTTGACCTTGACCTTGACCTTGACCTAGACCTTGACCTTGACCTTGACCTTGACCTTGACCTTGACCTTGACCTTGACCTTGACCTTGACCTTGACCTTGACCTTGTCCTTCGCCGTCTTCTCCTTCGCCACCGCCTTCAGTGCCGCCGTTTCCGGAACCATCGCCGTCTTCATAATCAGGATCGAAGGCATCTGGAATTCCATCTCCATCAGAATCTGTTGCAGATCCATCGTTAGGATCGTTAGGGAAAGCATCGTTGGCGTCTGATGTTCCATCACCGTCTGTATCAGCAGAATTAGGATTAGTTCCGGCAGAATATTCTTCTGAATTTGTTAAACCGTCGCCATCTGGATCTGCACTAGAGTCAGATGCAGAGTTAGGATCTAGTCCGTAACTTACTTCCCAACCATCTGGCATTCCATCATTATCCGTATCTGGATTATTCATGTCTGTTCCAGCATCTTGCTCCTCAGCATTAGTAAGTCCGTCGCCGTCCCAATCAGCTCCACCATCTGATGGATCTAAAGGATCGGATCCATCAGCGCTAACGCCAACTGAACCTGCCATTGTTACTAAGAGAAATGCTAATAACAAACTCGTATTCTTTGTATAATTCATTTTATTTTTCATTTTTTCACTTCCATTTTTAATTTTTTAAAAAAACCTATTATTTCCTAAATCTACCGATTTTTTATATTTAATATACATTTTATATTTAGGAGAATTAGACATATAAGAAGTGATTTAAGATTACTTAATTATTATAATAAACGCTTTACTGCGAGTAATAAAATTATATTAAGAATATTTTTATCTTTATTCACTCCTCCTTTTTGTCATTCCAATCTCACGGGCTTTCATAGGGAACCCTCCGTTCCCTCTAAACTTTGAGAGTAATGATGACTATATGAAACTCCCGACTGGAAGGTTATGGTGTTAATCTAATGAGTTTTGCTTTGAACCTAGCTGTTCCAAGGAAATGAATTACCGGAGTAATGAGAGTCCCTAAAATTATTACAACCAAGAATATATTGGACCAAACACCAATGTTTGATCCGAAAGAAAAGAATAATGTCCAACCTAAGATTACTAAAATCCAAGGCGCATATCTACGAGAAAATAGCCCCATTCTTGCATTTACTAATTCATCTGAATAGAGTTGCGGGACTTCCTCAGAATCTACCATTCCTTGCTCAACAGCGCACCTGACACAGGTAAGATAACGAGGCCCATTTCCTGACACAAATTGACTTTGTGGATAATTTTGCTTACAAATTCTACAAGACGGCATACGATTCTGATTCTAACCAATCGTACTTTATCCTTCAACGCTACGGTTAATTAATCTTATTTTCAGCATATTTTTCTGAAATGGTTATTGGTTTTCTTGACATAAAATTTCTAATTATTTTATTACCAAATGGGCTACCAACAGACTCTGGGTGGAATTGAATCCCAAATATTGGCAATACTTTATGCCTTAAGCCCATCATTAATGTACCTGATTCATCCCATGCAGTTTGAATTAATCTATCATTAGTTGATATTAGTATTAGGCTATTATAGCGCATCAATACTAAGGGATTAGGCAAATCTGAATAAATACCTAAACCATCATGTCTAATTATAGAAGGTTGCCCATGAACTGCCCCTAATGGTGATTGAATTAAATTCCATCCAACTGCTTGACCTATTGCTTGGTGTCCAAGACATAGTCCAAGTAATGGAATAACCATATTGTTAATTTTTAATTTACCTTGGACTGCTAAGTTTGCTATTCCCATTGTAATTTCAGATTTATCAGGTTTGGATGGCCCTGGACCAATTATTATGTGAGATGGTTCGAATAATTTTAACCAATAATCAATTATTTTGTATGGATCTTCAGATTTAATTTGCGGCCTTCCTTTTACTATTCTCACATTGTGCCCTAAAATAGATAGGCTACTAGCTATATTTTCTGTAAAAGAATCTAAGTTATCAATAAGGAGAACTTGTTTAATTTTAGGATTATCTTCATCCCTGTAAATTAAGCCATTTTTATTAGAATTATTATTTATAAACGGCTTTATGTCACTCAAGGGCCCATTCATATTAGGAACATCGAGCATAATTACTTCTTTTTCTGGAAGGCTGCTGAATCCAGTTCTAAAACCCCATGTTGCTTCTATAATTGAGGCTGCTTTCCAGCGTGCTTCTTCTACTTCTTCTGAAGGAATAGAGCCTATCACTATGCCCCCACCAGCTTGTACAGTTCCACGCCATGAATCAGGGCCAGAATGTGCCTCCAGAGTTCGAATTAGTATATTCCATTCAGATTTATTACTTTTAAAATGAATATGCCCGATTGAACCAGTCCATGCCCCTCTAGGTTTTTGCTCTAATTCATCTATTGCCGCAATTGTTACGGCCTTCGGACAACCGGTTATTGACCCGCCTGGAAAAACAGATACAAGTGCATCACCAGCATTTTTTCCAGAAGATAATTTTCCATCTATTCCACTAACAAGATGTTGAACAGTAGATAATGCTTCGATTCTCCAATTTGACCAATTAACAGAACCAGGTTCACATATGGGTGCTAAATCATGTCTTTCTAAGTCAACAAGCATCAAATGTTCTGCTAATTCCTTTGGACTTGAAATTAATTCTAATCTTAATTTAGCATCTAATTGGTCATTTGACCCTCTTGATCTTGTACCTTTAATTGGACGAGTTTTGACAATATTATTTTCTGTTTTTAATAATCTCTCGGGACTAGCAGAAGAAACAGCCCAATCGTGATCATGTACGTATAACCAAGATGCAAAAGGAGAAGGATTGATTTTTTTCATCCTAAGAAATGCATTCCAAGGATGATCTGGCATTTCACCTTTCCATGTCCTTCCATAGTTTACCTGATACAAATTTCCCTTCGATATTGAATCTTGAATTCTTGAAATTTTTCTTGCATGTTCACCGTCACTTTCACTTTCTGGGACAATTTTTTCAATTATTTCAGGAAATTTTATTTTACTCATTATTTTAGAAATATTGATTTTTTTCCAATCATGATCAGGAGTACAAATTAAATGTAATTTATTTGATTCTCTATCATGAATCCACCATGCTTCTGCCCGCCAAAGAACGCCTAGTAAGGTACCAGGCATTGGAGTGTGTCTAAGATCTAGCGGGATTACCCATCTATTGACATCATAACCCAATAATCCAACAAATCCTCCTGGATATATTGGCAATTCTTCCTTTATTTGACAATCTATTTCATAACTCTTTATCATATCCATTGCATCTTTTAGATTATTAGAATATAGTTCAGATATTGTTACCCATCTATTATTTATTAATTCTTGAATAAGAATATTTAACGGGTTTTGAGATTGAAATAATACTTCTCCCTCGAGTGCCGAAAAATCTTTATTTTGTGATTTCTTATCTGGTTCTATGAAAAGTATCCTGATACTATCTAAAGATGGTAGAAATGAATATTCAGAAAGATCGGTTATTGGGCCAGAGGAGTCCAAAAGTAATTCATCTGAAGTTGGAAATTTACTTTTTCTTTGGGCCAATAATATAGAAATTAATGGATTTTTTTCAGCCCCTATATCTACACTATGATGAAATATTTTGATCAAATATTATTCCTCCATATCTTCAATACTTATCCAATCTAATTTTAATCTATTTAACCATGCTTTTTTTGCAATTTGGAATAATTTACCGTTGGGTTTTCCAATTATTGTACCATCTATTTTGCCTATTGAACCGACACCAATTCCACTTCCCAAAACAATCATTTCTGATGATCTCATAATCATATCTAGACTTATTTTTGCCTCTCTTATTGGAATACCTGAAATTTCTATCTCTTGTCTTAATTGTTCCAAAGTAACTGAGTCTAGTGCACCATCACTATTTTTTGGATAATATGCTACGCCATCGTTATCCAATATTACGGGAGTACAGCAGTCTCCATCAATCAAAAAATTGTTTGAGAAAAGAAGTGAAAGGTCTGCTCCATTAATTTTAGCTTGCTCGATTGCGTTCAAATAATGATGCCAAGAAGCATGTTTAGTACCTAGAATTGGAGTAGAAATATCTGGCATTGACATAGAAATTGCATTAAGGGGCAAGTCCCTCCAAACTTTATTAGATCTTGGTAAAAGCGATATTTCTCCATTACTAGTAATTGTGACCTTTACAATAAATGGAGTTTGTAATTCATTGAAATTCATTTTTTCGGGAGTTTGGATATTAATGATTTTTTCAAAAACTATCTTAAAAAAATCTGATGGGAGCGTAATTCCCAAAATTTTTGAATGTCTAATCAATCGATTAAAGTGTAAATCTGCTGCGAGTAAACTACTAGTACCGTTCCAACCAATTGCTGTCCACACTTCTGAAGTGGGGTTAGCGGCGTGGACCATGCTTATCGCAAGGTGGTCATCCTTTCAATGTCTATTGGTCATCCAACATTTCATCTAAAAAGGACGTATCGATATTCTCTTTTTCTAAATTTTTGGCCATTTGATTTAATTCATCGAGATCTAAACCATCTGCCATTTGATTTAATTCATCGAGATCTAAACCATCTGCCATTTGATTTAATTCATCTATAATATTCATATCTTCATCTGGAATAAGTAATTCATTTTCTACTTCTGATGGATTAATATTTTCATTTTGAATAATTTCTTCTTCAAAATTAGCATCTTCATAGACATCATAATTTGTAACTTTTGAATCTGGAACTGGACTCATTATTTGTAAATCAAAATCATCATCTTTACTTATGAAATTATCTTCTTTATCTACTTCATCTGTACCCAATTCCCATATTTCAGGTGCAGATTTATTCTTTGGTTTAATTATTAAAACGGCACCAATAAATATTAAAATTGAAGATATGATGGCAATTAAAGAATTCATATTTCCTCCCATGAGCTGATCTAGCCACGACATTTCTGCATCATTATTGATTAAGCCGCCACCCTCCGGAGTATAATCTATCCATGGGATTACTTCTGATGGATTTGTACCGATTCTTTCCACTTCCCCATCTGAAGGAACAACTGCAACCCAGTAAGTTATAGCCTGGTCAATCGTAACATTATCGAAAGTATTGAAATAAATAGTTGAATCTGTAATGTTGGCCATAAATAATATTGCATCTCTTGTATCAGTAAAGGGTTCTAAACTGTAATATACAGTATATGACTTAACCTTTTCATCAGTAGATATATCCCATTTGATTTCTATTTGAGTCCCTTCAAGATTCCAATACGTCTGTATCCCCGATACTACAGATAGATGAGCACCTGGATCTAAAATACTCTCATCTACTAAGGTTATCATTGATGTTTGTAAGTTTGTAAATAATCCGTTTCCTGAAGAATCAACTGGAACTACAGCAACCCATATTGGTAATGAAGGTCCAAGTCTTTGGCCATCAGAAAGCGATTCTAATAAGATTTGAGTAGGAGAATTGCGGTCGACAATTAAAGCTGGTTCGGTATTACTTACTCTTGTGAATGGATTTCCAGCAACTGCATATATCCAATATTCAGATATATCCGATTCTATGCTTTGTGAAAATTCAACAAACATACCATCTCCGGAATCTGGATTCCGATCTTTTAGTATTGGTGCCTCCAACCGATTAGGAGGGGATGTATCTCCCCGGTTATCAATAGGATTTACCAAAGTTATATGCTCATCCAAATTAGTTAGGTAGACATTGCCTGCGATATCATGAACTGTTACAGCAACATAAAGTGGTATTGAGGGTACAATAATGGATGAATATAAGGACGTTATGTCATTGCCATATAATGCACTATTAACAGATATTTCCAATTGTAATGAGTTTTCAATTTGCCTTTGATTAATAATTATTAAATTACATTCAATTTCTTGGCAATGTTGATTAATTTCTGTTAAATCATTTAATGGATATTCGGAAACCCATATTGTATAATGGCTAAAGTCATCTGCTGTTGAGCGATTCCACATTATATCAATTGATGATCCATCGTCAGAAGGATGATCCCACGCAATCAGTCCTTCGACCTTTTCAGGTGGTGAAAATGATATCGAGTCTGTCTCAGAATAAGATGCTGTAGACACTACATTTACAGGTTCTGAAGCCATATTTCCCCAATCATCAACCGCAACAACTCCAATCCAATACACTATTCCATTTTCCAATCCAGCATCTCCGATTGAATCTATTATTACAGAATTTTCTAAGCAATCTGGAACATATTGTGCTACTGGCCAGCCTTCAACACTATCTGGAGGCCGTATTCCAGAAGCTGGTAAAATATAAATTACATAATAAGAACAATCTTCTTCAGTATTAGATGCCCATGTAACTTCAATTCTTCCTCCTTCGTCGTCGGGTACATCATATGCAAATACTTCCGTTATTTGAGAAGGAGGTATGCCGTCATTTAATCCCCCTGCAGTAACAATTGGACCAAATATTGTTGCATTTTGTGGTTTTGATTGGCCTGCTTCATCTACGCAGACTATTGCAAACCAATAAGTCTTGTTGGGCTCTAATTCTAGTACTGTAGTATTTCCACTTGCAAACGATAAATCTGAATAATTAGACAAAACTAATGCATTAGAGATTTCTTGTTGAACAGCCCATATTCTTGTCATTGATGGATCTAATTCTGAACAAGCATCCCATTCTGCAGTTACTACTCCAGAAATTCCTCCAGATATAGGTGCAACAGATAACCATTTTGGAGGTTCTGGAACTTCATTAGAAGGTGTGGCATTACCTTCCCACGCCATTGGTTGCCCAAGTGATCCATCTTGATATTCAATTGAAATTGCTGCTTTATATTGCCTATCATTGAATAAAGGCTTAGATATTCCGTCATGATTAGCTTCAGTGATTACTGCAGAAGTCTCTGACCAAAATGTAATTCTCTCATATACTGAAAAATCATCTAAATCTTCAATGTTTGGAGTCCAATCGGGTGAATTTGTAGAATCCCAAACATATAACCTATATGCATGCCATGCAGAATCTTGAGCAGGTAACCAAGAGGCTTGTAAAACTCCTCCACCATCATTTGGTCTATCAGTCAAATTTATGATTGAAGTTGGTGCTTCCAATCTATCCCAATCGTAGGTTATTCTAATTTTTATCTTACCATCTTGAGGGGACTGGAGGCGCAAATGTAGTTGTGAAGAAGAAGATCCTGGCAAAGTATTGAAGATGGCAGATTGGAAAGTAGTCTCAATTCCTGAGTTATATTCTGCTAAATCCCAAAAACCTGTATAATTTAATGATTTTGATGATGCCCATACCCATGCAGTACTTTGGGGTGCTAAGAAATTAAGAGCGCTGTTATAGAGTGGTAAATTACCAGGTTCAACTTCAGCTTCCAAGGTTTTATTGATAGTAATTGTATTATTACCAGATGCTAGAATTATATCCATTCCTGGATGTGTAGAGTCAGTTATATCCCATGTTTCTTGACCTAATGACACCTTCAACGGGCTAGCTCTTTTTTGATATTGGCTGGGCATTTCTTGTAAAGTCTCAATTGGTGAAAATATTCTCAATCCATTAAGTGAAATTACAGATAAGAATCCATCCTTAACGTCAGCATCAATTATTCCTGGAATTACTTTACTGAATACATGTTCATGATTATCTGCTGATTTAATTATATCAATTCCTATTGGAGAGATTACTACTATGTGTGTCCCATCCGAGATTATTTGAGACGGGGGCCAAAATAGTAAATCTTCAACGCCTATTCCTGATTCCATTCGCATCGAAGATCCATTAAAATGTACGATTGGTTCACTATCTGTTGCAATATGGATTCCCCAAATATCTGAAGATATAGATCTTACATCGTTACTTGGAATCATATCAATATTATATGTTCCATTTTGTCTATCTGTTGCTAAATCCCATGCTGCAACACCTGGACGGGTGCTTCCTTGGCCATTATGAGATATGAAAATGGCTGCATCATGATTAATTATTTGAGTACTGTTGTCTAGAGGATTCACGTATTCTCTTGAAACCGCTGGAGAATATACAATCCCAGATACACTATCACCAATTAAACCGTCATCTGAATCTAAAGTAGAAACATATGAAAGATTTTGATCCAGAATTGAGAGCCCCATTGGCCCTCCAAGAAGTATTTGCCCAGTGCCTTGAATTGGGCTAGGTAAAATCATCAAATGTTCGATATTAGATGAGGGTAGGCCATCCAGATTAGTAATTGGATTATCCCAGCCTGAGATTGTAGTATTCCATAATCCTATACCTCCATTGGTTGCCACCATTATATGATTATTATATTCAATAAAATCATTCACTATGTTACTCGGTAAACCTGCAATTAAACTTCCTTGGGACCATTGTTGATTAACAGTATCAAATATTTGGAATCCTGCTGAAGAGTCGTCATAACCCATTAAACCGACATAAAGCATTCCGTCTTCGAGATATAATCCATCCATATTTCTATGAAGTCCGGTTGGCATTTGGGTCAAAGTTTTTCCAGTTGTATTTAGATACATTAGGCCCCCTCCTACAGTAGAAATCCAAACTTTTTCTCCATCAAGTCTCAATTCATTTATGATATCATCAAAAACCCTAACTCCATATTGCCAATTTACAGAACCGTTTTCTATTAGTTCACCCTGTAAGATAGTAGAGCCCCAGTAAGCATCAAAATAATCACTACTAGTTACCCAGATATGAGTGGAGTTGGATATCATTTCCTGTACTGAGCCTCCGGGCAGACCTATTAATTGGTCAAAACCTCCTTGAATAAGTCCGGTATTATCTAGTCTGTCAACTCTATTTATTCCAGTACTTTCACCAGATCGGCCTATTGCATATATTCTTGAACCAGAGGAGGGAGCTCTCGCAATTGAGCATGTATCCATGCCACTATCTAATACTATACCATTTGAAGCAGTATTTCCTGAGGTCATAATTCTAGTTATTCCTGAATTATCTCCAAAGTGAGCAACGAATAAAATACCATTATCATAAAGCATCCCTCCGGGAAAAACATTTCCTTCGGAAACGCCATTTGTATCATCCAATGTACTTAAGAAATTATTAGAATTATAAGAAAATCTATTTATGCCGACTGATTCTGCATCAAATCCAATGTATAACATTCTATTTGGATTATCACAAGCCATAGCACGAGGATCGCGGTTTGAGATTTGAGAATTATCTTCAGTTATTGGAGAAATCCATTCATTAGTAATGCCGTCACCATCATGATCAGCAGTATCGAATCTAGCAATTCCTCCACCTGAACGCCACCATGCGTTACTTTCGAAACCTATGGCCACATGAACAATATCATCACAAAATACTATATCGGCACCATATCCATCAGGAATATCTCCACTATCTATCTCCCATGTTGACCAGTTGCCATTGTATAGTACCATGACTAATCCATCACCATATGATCCTGAAGAAAGCCATAAAGAATTACCAATTGTTTTCATCGAATAAATATCTTCTTGTGACTCTGAAGGTAGACCATCGCTTGGAGTCCAAGGGGAAAGCCATGTTTCATTTACCGGATCCCATCTTAAAATTCCATTCATACTTGCAAATACATATTCGCCATTAAATTCGGCCATTCCTCTAATTCTTCCATCTACATCATTCCATTGATCTAGTAAAGTCATATTTACAGCTGAAAATCTTCGTAAAATATTTTCGCCATATGCCACCCATAATTCACAAGAAGTCGTTATAGGGAAACAATCACCAAGATATTGTGCATTTACTCTTTCAACATCTCCTAGCGTCTCTAAATTGGCTGACCAATTGTTGTTTGTAATATTCCATCTTACTATAGTTCCTGCATCTCCTGGTCCACCCCACCATCCATTCTCACGTATACTAATCCATAATTCGTTACCTACGTTTTCAATTCCATGTATTACTCCATCGAATCCTGCCTGATCTCCGGCATTTAAAGAGGATAAACTTGAATTATTTACTAAATTTACACGATAAATCTCCTCTCTTTGATTCCAAGATTGTCCTCTTTGCAATGAGTAATACATTATCTCATCAACAATAATGATATCAGCAGGTGCATTTTGTGGCAATGTAGGGCCATCATTATTATCGCCTCTCTCCCAATCTACCAAAACAGAATTATTTAGAGTATCGATTAATGTAATTCCAAAGTCTCCTCCAACCCACATAGTACCATCTTGAGAACCAGGAATTATGACAGTAACGTCATCGTCTTCTATGAATCCCTGAGTTCCATCCCAAGGTACCATCCAAGTATATGTTGATGTATTATATCTAGCAATTCCTGTATTTTCATATCCAATATATATTACATCACCAATTTTAATGATTCTTGCTCTTTCTGTTTCATCACCAGCAGTCCATACATCCATTACAGACCCATTGGCAGTGTTAATAACT
>JBKEHQ010000043.1:0-10655 GCA_046710875.1 Candidatus Thalassarchaeaceae archaeon | reverse complement strand
TATGATATTGGCGGATATAGGTACACCACAGATTTAATAGATGATTTCGAATCTGCTTCTACTGGAATTCATAGAACTAATTCAAAATTGGCTATTTCTAGAGCTTTTTTTACTTCAAGTTTTGACATTGAACAATTGGTAGATATGTATCATGGCATCTCTAATTCAATAACCTATTCAGTTCAAGATTACGAAGGGGCTTTAGGAGAAACTGTTGATAGAAATAATGAGATTAGATATTTCGCCGTAGATAATCGTTTGTATCCTCTTGGTGGTTCGTATTACGATGATTATTCATATCATTATGGCCAAACTACTGGTATATTCCATGCTCCAACCGGATTATCTGGCCTAGATATGGACGACTATATTTCGACACTTTATCAAACTCAAAGAGGTGATGGCGCAATAACTCCCCTTACGGCCAAACAGTTCAATGATGCATACATGCGAGATTTGGAACTCCAACAAAGTGGTGCAATTTCTGATGCTAGCCAGGTCATAAGATATACTGATATTGACTATCAACATACTGCAAACTTCTTTGAAACAATGGTTGCTAGAACCTATGTTGGCTATGGGACTTCCACCCTAGGACTACAAGGGGATGCTGAAACTCCTTCAGTTTGGTTTAACCCTCAGACAACTGGTTTAACGGGCGCCCCAGGATCATATTTACAGAATGCTTGGGCCTTACCAGGTGCAATGATGAATCATATGGTAATTTCAAATTGGTATGACAGTGACTATGACGATGATGGTTTAGATAATCTAGTGGATGATAGGAAATGTGATGAGTTAATAGAAAGTTCAACAATACTAAATTTATCGATTGGAGATACGTCCATATTGTTGTCAGATGGGTCCCTTATGCCATTAAGTGGAAGTGCATTTATTTATCACCCGACTGGAAATATTTCTATCAAATGGACAGATAAAAATGGTAATACGTTATCTGGAGTTACTGGAGTTACAAAAGAAATAGTTTCTGATTCTTTACTATCTCATAACCCATCTGCCCTTTGTGGAAGTATATATGATTCAAATCGTTTCGTAAAAATTCTGAAATATTATAGTGGTGCAACTTTAGAGGGAACGGTATCGCTAGATAGTTCTGGAATAGTCCCAAATGCTCGTATTTTGGTAGAAAGGGATGCATTCAGCGGAGATGAAATTGAAAATGCAGATGGAAGTGTTATTGACAGAGATGACAGGACATATTGGATACCAATAGGTTATACAGATTCCAATGAAGATGGCGAATTTTCATTAACTGTTCCAGCTGGTAAGATTCGCGTATCGGCATATATTGGTGATATAGATTTAGATTCAGCCAGGGCGTCAATCATGACATCGGATGTTGGCTCTACTATGTTTGAATTAACTATTGAAGAAAATAGTCAAAGAATGACAAACCCAATTACTGGAATACTTGGAAATGTTGCTGGGGCAACTTGGCTAGCAGAATCTATTGTTAATATTTCAGGTACGGATGGACACAGTAACGGAAATGAAATACTACAAGTCAATATAGATGTAGATTCATCTTCTGCATCTGGCGTTCTAACTTGGTCAGGTAGTGGAGATTTTAACGGCAATCCAATTAAGGATGCCCAAATAGTTCTCTCTCCATCTTCTGAAAGTGTAATTCTTGCTCCCTACTTACTAGATACTTCTAATGGATCCGTTGAAGGAATCGAACTACAATTCCAAGGTTTAGGAAATGTTTCATTTACTGGAGAAGGTAGCGTCCAATCGGATAGTATTTTATCAGTTTCAAATTTTACTGGAAACCATACTCAAACTGTATATAATAATCACAGCATAATTGGAGATGGATTATTTGTTGGCCAAGGGCACCTCTCTAATGGTTTAATAAATGATGATATTACAATTGAGGATTGCCAAGATGGCATATTACCAAATGGTAATATTTTATGCCATATCGGCGAGGGTGAATATTTGTTAAATGGTTCAATAAACGCTTCAGGCAGGTTTACATCAGATGGTATTTCTACATTCACAAAATTCTTAAATCAGGCTACTCTAATAGGATCAGGTATTTTTACAGTTGATACTAGCCAATCCTTGGATTCATATGGAATAATTGATGGAACTGGTTCTTTTTTGGGAACCGGGATATTTAGTGGTCCAATGGTACAGCCTGGAACATTCCAAGTAGATAATGCAATACCTGGTACATATGATATTTCTGTTATATTCGAGGATGGCTCTCATGTCAACTTGAGTACTCAATTCATCATACCTCTTATGAAATCTCCAATGCCTACTCCAATAAGTGTGTTTGGAGGATCAATATCTGGGAACTTAATTGATTCTGCCGGTGTGAAAGTAAATTCCTCAATATCTTTAATTCATTCTGAAGACGTCAATAATGGGGAAATCCCAATGGAAGATTGTTTAATTGTAAATGTTGCACCATGTTTGATTTATCCAGATGATTCTGGCAAGATAACATATGGGCCTGTAATTCCAGGATCATATGTTGCAGAAATAGATTCAGATAATGATGGAATGCCTGAAATTTCAGTAGTTTATGATTTTAGCTCCGATGTATCATTTGATGCAATATTCCCATCTCCAATACCTGAAACATCAGATTTACGTTTTAAATTATTAAATAATAATACATCAATTGAAAATCTTAATGTTTCATTTTATTCAGAAAATGATGAGACTAATATTGTTAATGCATTATTTAATGCCGATTTAAGTGAATATATTATAGAATTAACTCCAGGTACTTGGATATTAAGTCATAATTTGGATGAAAACAATCAAATTTGGAAGATTATAGAGATAGGTTCGGAAGATTTAGTTGCAGAATATAATTTTGAAGTAAGTAAAATTATATCGGGAAATTCCTATCTTTCAACAACGTCACTTAATAATGAATCAATAATCTCAGTATTGCCTAATCAACCTATAAAATTATACTGGGGTGACGGATTATCAACAATAGTAAATTCTGACGCATCTGGATATTTTGAAGTTTCATTACCTGTAAATTCAATTGTAGATGCATCTTTAATTTATACTTTAGATACTGCATACTCCACGAATATTAGGTTTACAGTAAATATTGATATTGATGATAATCAATCATTTAATTTAACGGCGAATAAAGCAATTATTGTTGATGGTACATTAAGTATAGATATATTGGGTAATTATTATACTAATGCTCTTAATGACTGGGAAATTATGAGTGTCGTTGCACGTCAAACTCCAATTGATGAGTCTCAACCCTATTGGAGGACTACTGTGGATCAAGGTGGCAACTTTAGAATGTTCATTAAAGAAGGTAATTGGCTATTTTCGATTGAATCCAACCTTAACACTTCCATTGATGAAGAACTCAATTCTTATTATATTAATGAATCATCCAAAAATGTTGATTTATTAATTAACTCTGAAATGAGTTTTGTAATTATCGATTTGTTTATCGATCACAGCCAAGATGGCAATATGACCAACGGGACATTGGTGAATTATCCATTTGCAATTAAATCTACAAACCCACTTATACCTACGTATGAATTTAGTTTAAGTAGCGATGAATGGATTTCAACAGGTAGGGCCGAAATTTCTTTATCGCCAGGTGTATATAGTATAGCAATAGATAGGCCAAATCCTTCTTCAGGTGATAGATTCGATACATTGTATAATTCTAACGATATTATTGAAATAGGTTTAATTTCTCAATCTATTTCAATTCCGATAGCATTTGAACCTAATTGGTTAACTAATATTACTATTAAGAATGAATCGGGTGGCTTATTAGCAAATGAATTAGTTAAATTAAAGGATGTTGAGTCTGGCTGGTTGCTTTCTTATATGACTAATTCTAATGGTTCAATTTCAACTTATATTCCAGAAGGTGAATGGTTAGTAACTGTTGATCCAATAGAAACAAATCCTGGTGTTTTCGAAAGTATTCGTGAATTACTTAATGTATCAAATATTACTGCTTCGCAAGAATCAATACTTATTACATCTGAAGTGGCTTTTACTATAATCACATTAACAGATGGTGTAATGCCATTATCTAATGTGCAATTAAAGTTAACAAATGATATTTTAGGCAGCCTTAATTCTCCCTATTCTGACGATCTTGGAAGAATTGAATTAAAAATCGAGCCAGGTATGTGGAATGTTGAATTGAATTATACCGATGCCAATGAAATAATGTGGATTATTGATTCCACTCCCCTATCTGATAGCGAACTGGCTCCAGGAATAAATCAAGATATTGACTTAAATGTAAGCAAATATGTCAATCTAAAAGGAACTGTTTTTTGGGATTTAAATGGTAATGATTCTCCTAATATTGGTGAAGGTATGTTCAATACTTCTTTGATATTAATGTCCGATGACCAGAATATTTCTCTAAAAACGGATGAATCTGGACAATGGTCGATCTATCTTCCATATGGAAGTAATTGGACGATTTCTTCTGAATTAGATGGTTTTGATAATGAAGAGGTAAATATTACTTTGGTTGACGATTCAAATGTCAAAAATATCGAAATATCTGCCGGAATAGTAGAAATTACTGGTCAAATTTCTTATATTGATGTTGATCAATTTCAAGATATATCGGATAATGTGGAAATGATTATAATGCCTAAATCAGGAATCATAAGAGATAGAGTTATTCCGAACAAAATACTTGATGACCAAATGTTGTGGAATGGTGAATGGAGCGCTATGGTTGAACCTGGTGACTGGATTGTTTGGATAACGGCCGAATCTTCATCTAACAATGTCCCATATTTAGTTTCAATGAATTACATAGATGTAGGAATTGGCATTAATAATGTACAATCTGATCTCTCAATCGGTGGTAAATTAATTTTAGACACTAAATGGTTAGACTATAATGGTACTTCGAATAACTTATTGGATTTACAATCTCATAATATTGTTCTTAGCAAATCTGGCTCTAAATTGAGTTGGGATGAGCAATTAGGAAATGATGGAATATTAGAATTGATATTGCCAGCCGGGCAAATTGATACTTACAGTAGCTTTAATTTCTCTCAGCAAGATAGATTAATGGATTATTCAGGTGGCAAAGGTGCCACTATCAGGTCTTCACAAACCACTCCTTTGATAACTCTAGAAATTACTGCTATTAAAAATCAAGAAATTATAATATCTAATTCAGGCCTTGGTTATGCAGATTTATCTTTGTCCGTTTCAAATTGTATAGTTAATTGTACATACGATCCGGTTGAATTCGACTTCAATATAGAATATTTGGGGCACCAATCTTACGATAATTATACTATTAATGGCGTAGTTCCAGGTGCCGACGGTCCTTTATGGGATGTAGAATTTAAAGACTCGTTCGGTAATTGGACAAATACTAAATCAATTGATATGGGATTAGAGAATTCAATGACAAGTAATTTACAGGCTAGAATTATTCCAGCCAATGTGGATGAAGCACACCATTTATTAAATGGCCATCAAATTAAAATTATATTTTCTACACTGGATGGTTATGTCAAAGAACATATAATAATTGTAAACGTACCTCAAAATCATCAATTTAGTTCTGATGGATTTTTGAATAGTGTTTATGGCGTAGTTGAAAACGAATTACTAAGCATCGATATTGAATTCTCAAATTACGGAAATGGCGATGATATATTTAGATTTGATTATAGCATAGAATCAATAGATGATTGGACTATATCTGGGATACAATCTCAACCTTCGTCTCCATTCTCTAATGGATCTACTTCTGTTTCTATACTTCCTCCAACTAATGTTACTGATGACGTTTTCACACTTCAATTAATCGTTACTGGTGAAAACAACGATACTTATGGGCCGTACACCACTACAATTATGAAATCAAGTCCAATATTGTCGATTTCTGATGACAACAGTATCATGCTATTAAGCGGAGATACTGGACCTCTAGCCGGAGAAATGGCTACTTATTTGGTTGTAGTTAAGAACTCAGGTTTGATAGATGCATCTTCTGTCGAATTAAACGGAGTACTTTGTTCTGATATAGGTTGTAATAATTTCCTCGACGTTAATGGTTCAGATATTTCTAATGTCGCCGCAAAAGGAAGCTCTACTTTTTATATTAACATGGATTTTGCAAATATTGAAGTTGAGAAGTATTTCGTCGAGTTTTACTTTTCAGATATTCCTAGAGTTGAAACAACATCATGCAGTGATTTAAAATTTGATAGTACTGAATGCGTTAAGGAAGCCCAGGTACTCACGCCAGATGAAGATTCTGATAATCCATTGTTGGGATATATTATTGGCTTACTTCTTTTAATAACTCTATTATATATCATCAGTAAAGCTACAAGAAAGCCAGGTGCACCTTTCTGATTGAATACAAATGTTATTATTACATTGTTATTTTAGCAGGCCTATAGGGGATTGAATTTGCAGCCTTTAAGTAATTTGGACCTCTTGCCGGAACCAGATGATCCTAATATTCTGACTGCTATAGATAACAATGCAATTGGTTACTCGGGCAAAGAGTATGGCATTTCCGATCAAGACGCAAAAAAATTAAGGAGAAATTTCACACCAATAAAGAAACTACTTTGGCCATGGGGCGCCCTTATGTTTTCATTATTTGTTACATTTTTGATTATAAGTTGGCCTATAATTAGTCCTTTGATATCTTCATCGTTACCTGATTCTGAGTGGGCATTTGAAGATACAGGTATAAGGGATATGCACGAAAAAGGATACTATGGGTCAGGCGTAAATGTATGTATGGTTGATACTGGGATGGATATGTCCCATCCAGATTTATCTAATGTTAAATTAGTTGGTTTTAGGGACTTTTATGAAAATTCTCATTCTGATGTGAGAGATATAGGAACTAATTCACATGGTACATTGATGGCAGGTTTACTTGTTGCTAACGGAACTTTAATTGGGGCTGCGCCAGAGGTTTCTCTGTCTATCGCAATATCATTGGGGCCAACTGGACAATCAGGCCAAGAGAGTATGGTTTCACAGGCTATAAGGTGGTGCAGAATTACTCAAAATGCTGATATCATTAGTTTAAGCCTCGGTGCAAATCCGGGGGAAAGAATGGATGATTCATCAGATACAGTTTTAGCAGTTAAAGAAGCAATAAATGAAGGTATTTTTGTAGTAGCTGCTGCAGGTAATACTGGATTAGATGAATCAATTTATGATATTTCAACGCCTGCAAATGTAGAGGGAGTAATATCTGTAGCAGCATCAAATAAAAAAGGCTTAATCTGGGGAAATAGTGCTATTGGTAATGAAATAGATCCATATACTGATTATGAAAGAGTATTTCCTAATCAAAAGCCAGAGATTTCAGCTCCTGGAGTAAGGCTATTATCGACATACTCCACCGAATTTTCAGAGTCACTTTATGCATATTCCTCGGGGACAAGTGATTCTACGGTATTAGTAACTGGTGCACTAGCATTACTATTGGAACTATACTGGGACGCCATTGCGGGTGAAGATAACGTAATTAGCTATGATGAATTGATGCAGGTAAAGATGGCACTTGCAAAATCTACAGGATCAAACATTCAAGGTTTAGATCATGACTTAAAAAGAGGATATGGGCCTTTAAATGTTAACTTATGGGCACAAGAAATAAAAAATGAATTTGATTTTAATTAACATTTATGATACTCTCAGACCCTATTGTTAAATTAACTAGTCACGCCGGAAGTTGTATGAGTAACAATGCTAAAGCACGTAGTACTTTTCTAGTTTTCATAATGTTTTCTAGTATTTTAATTTCTTTGATAGGCCCAGCTTCATTCGTATCTGCAAATAATGAGACTGATTCTGGAACTATTACTGGAACTGAAACATGGTCTGGGATACATGAATTAACAGGAGATGTAACTATCGCAACTGGTGCCCAATTAATTATTAACCCAGGTACTACTATTTCAATGCCGAATGGTACTCATATTGATGTTAGAGGAAGTATTTGTGCAGGGATGAGTTCATGTGGTGCAGATTCCAATGCCAACCCGAGCCAAAAAATTACTTTTCAATGGAGTGATCCTGAGGTTTACAGTGCTGGATATTGGGAAAATAAGAATGCAACTGGCGATTGTGTTGGTTTAACACAAAATAATCAGGAAATATCGGTAGTTGATCCCTCGTGTTACGAGGGCATCTTAATTCGAAGCTCCATTGATCTTTCACTTACAGGCATGAGGCACGTCGTATTTGATGGTGCATACGGATTACCTCATTTCATATCTTCAGTTAATGAGTGGAGATATGGCGCACTGGTTATTGATGGAGCAAGTCCAACTTTCAGAAACTTAGATTTTACGGATATAAATACTTCCAGTATCATTACTACCAACTTGGCACAACCAATTCTAATTGATGGCTCATTTACGGTTGGCAATGATGAAGAAAGTAGCGTAGGTGGTTCGGCATTACAAATTTATTCATCAGGTACCTCAGTAGCTCCATTTACATTAAATAATCCATTTTTTAAAGATGGAACTGAAAAGGGATGTCAAAATAATGATGGAGGCCGCTCTGCATTATGGGCTCAACAATCTTTCGTAAATATTGATGATGCTAATATTGGTTTAGGAGATTTTGGAGTCACATTTAGAGATACGGCAGGAAAAATTACTAATTCCACAATTAATGTAAATTGTGTTGGAATTTCAGTTCAGGGCAAGAGAACAGTAAGTGGAAACTCATTCGGTTTGGATATTTATGATAATGATATTATTACATCAGAAGGCACAGGTATATTTTCTTCAAACAGTGCTTTGGTAGATATTCGAAATAATCAGGTCAGCGGCGCATCTGGCGGATCTGGAATTGCAGTTTCATCTAGTGTGGCTAAAATTCATAACAATGATATAGGGCCTATTGGAGGATTTAATGGCCTTTGGCTTTATGGTTCATTTGAGGTAGAGGCAGAGAATAATACTATTTCTGGAACAAATAAAGAACCTATTATCGCTGGTGAATATTATTATTCCGATACTCAAATATCAAATTTATACCTTGTAAATAATGAAATATCTACTGATGGAGCAGGTGCGTGTTCAAGCACCAAATGGTGGGGCGGAGAATTTCAATGCCCTGCAATTATGGTTTTTAGATCTGGAGCTACAATACATGATAATAATATTGCAGCAGGGGAAGCAAATGCTATTATGGCAAAAGGTGCTTTATTAGATGTCCAAAGAAATACATTTGACGGTGCACTTACGGGCGCATTAATTACTAACTATGATGATGGATATGTTGATAGTCAACAATATGGTTCATTAGCCTTTTTCTCCCAAAATACTTGGTCCGATGTTCAAATGATATACAACGTCACAAAAAGTTCTGTAACGGTTCAGTCTGAAAATATCCCATCGGCTGCTTCTGGTGAATACCCCGTAAGGCTATCTTGGCCCGATCAAGAGGCTTGGCCTGCAAATGGATTCCAAACTCGAATAGAAGTTCCACCAGTAAAGAATTGCCCTGCTTGTGACGAGATAATCCCTCGCGATTTCCCGCTTGCTCTAAATATGGATAATAATTCTACGGTTTTTACTTTTTCTAATTTATCAAATTTAGATACTAATAATATTTTTATTGAATCTCAACCAACTCATTATGCCGTACAAGTGAGTAGGGCAGAGTTAGTAAGATTCCAGGCATTAATCAATGGAGTAGCCGTTTCAGATGCCCTAGTATTAATTGAAGATGCATTAGGCAATGATCTTTATACAATATTAACTAAATTAGATGGTTATACTCCATGGTTTTCACTTCCTTCTAATTTTCATTTAGATTTTAGAGGATTGGGTGGAGGAGATAATCCCGATGGTTTTGCTGATGATCAATATGAAGATTCATGTTCAGATGGAATAGATAATGATGGCGATCTTACAATAGATAATGACGATTCTGATTGTGATAATTCACAAGGTACTCGCGAATTATCAAGATATTTTTATACAATTTATCGCTTTGGATTTGGATATGCTACAGGAGAATTTACACTCGATGAGTCAACTTACCAAGATTATATAGAACTTGTTAATTTAGCACCTTCGGTGGAAATAACTCAGTCGAATGGGCACTCATATAGGTCAATTGTCAATGTCACAGGTAGCGCACATGATGGGCAACTTGCAAACAGTTATTCTACAAATGAATTAGCACAGTGGGATCAACAAGGGTATGTTCACCGTATTGAAGTCAAAGATCCATTTACAAACGAATGGCAAAATTCTGGAGTTGCAATTGACGAAAGTGGGGCAAACAATGGTATTGTGACAAGATTCAATCATCCTTTCAGCGCATGGTATTTTGAAATTGATATGTCCAATATGGAGGAAGGAGATTATAGTTTTGAATTTAGGTCATATGATGGAACTGATTACAGCGAGATAATTACTAGAACTTTTAAAATTAATACTGAAGCTCCAATTGTTTCAGTATCAACTCCAGCATCATTATCCAGTCATTCTGATGGCAGTATTCACTTCGAAGGTGATTCTTATGATCCATACGGCTGTCCCTTGGAATGTAATTTAGACATAACTTCAATATATATGCTGATAGAAGGGCCAAATTTTCAAGTTACAACTCCAATAGAGGTTAATGATGGCGGT
>JBKEHQ010000042.1:0-11672 GCA_046710875.1 Candidatus Thalassarchaeaceae archaeon | reverse complement strand
CCATGGATTGCATTAGCGCATAATGCCGCAGGAAATGATGAGGCGATAATTGGAACTTTAATGACTGGTCCATCATTATATGGACCCATTGTGCAATTACCAACACTAGAAGAAGGTGGAAATTTAACACTTAAGTTATGAGAGAACAAATCTCCGTACATATGATGTATAGAAAGCCACGCCGTTGACTTATGAAAGCCCTTACAACATTTATTGTTTTACTGGTTTTGAGTTCGATGGTGGCGGGTTGTATTACTAAAAATGATACAGTAAATAATGATAAAAAATCTCTTATTTCTGAGATATGTCCAGAGGGTTACGCAAATAATACATGGTATCATTTTCCTAATTCTACTGATATTTTTTCAATGGACGACTCGTTTGATTTAAATTCCATTTTAATTGGTGAAAATATCCCAATTTGTGCAAAAGGAACATATTATGGCATAGGAGTTTCAACCTTTGAGCCTACAATTGGCATTACTTCACAAGACAATCTATTCATGACTAGTTGGGGTAATGGGCCTGGAGGATCTACTGCAATAATACGATGCTCAAATATGATTGAAATGACTAGTTTGGATTATGTGTGTGAAAATACATATCAAGGTCAAATTGTGAATAGTAATGACCCATATGTATATGTTGACCCTTGGACTGATAGAGTAATGAAATTTGATATGCATGCATTAGCAGGTATGACAGTTGAATGGTCTGATGATGAAGGTGAAACATGGGGTCCTTTAGGGCTTGCTTCATTCGCAACCGGATATTCGGTACAAGATCATCAAACGATTGCATCGTCACCCTATAATGCACTTTTACATGAAACAACATGGGTTTTTTGTGTAAATGGTAACTGGCAATCTCCTCTATGCTCTACAAGTCAAGATGGTGGTTTAACATGGGGGCCAGAGGTCCCCGGTGCTCCAACTAATTGTAATAGCGGAGGCTTGACTGGGCATATGGTCGGCTCCAATAATGGTAACTTTTACAGAGGTAATCCTGGTTGTGATGGAGAGGGATATTCAATTTATAGAAGTTCAGATGGAGGGTACACTTGGAGTGAACATAAATTACCTACTGAAGAAACAGGAACTGCTGCCACATGGAATGCCGAAGAAGCACAAGTTTATCCTGATGAAGACAATAATGTTCATGCAATGTGGATGGGTGTTGATAATATGCCTTACTATTCATATTCTTTTGATAATTGCGATACTTGGAGTAGTCCAATTATGATTGCTCCGCCGACTAACCTTAACGGAACGGGTTTCCCGGCACTTGCGGCTGGGGATTCAGGACGTGTTGCATTTGCATACTTAGGTGATTCTGGAGGGAATACTTGGAATGGATATATTTCTGTTATGACTGATGCGTTTTCTCCTATGCCGCTAATTACAACCACACAGGTAAATAATTTCGGAGATCCTTTGGATACTACTGTTGATTGTGGATATAACAGATGTGGGGGTTTTGGTGATTTTATTGATATTTTAATTGATCAGCATGGTAGGCCGTGGTTCGGACTTTCTCATAATATTGTAGATCAGGGAATCTATGGTACAATGATGATGGGCCCTAGCCTAAGAGATGCTACAGTTCCATTAAATCCTTTACCCGAAGGTGGTTTTTCAACTCTTTAGATTTTGACATTATAATAATATAATTGCTTGATTTAAAAATCCAAAAGCAAATATAATCATTGTTACTCCGCAGATAGATAAGAATATTCTATATGTTTTAATAGAAATATTTCCTCTTGTTTTATCAAAGAAATATGCAATAGTAGTTTTTACAATTATTATTGAAATCAAAAAGGAAATAGCATATGCAATGGGTGCAAGAGGTTCTTTATCAACAACTGAAGCCATCAGTGGCCCACCAATCAAAAACCAGAATATATACACATTTGGATTCAATAAGTTTGTTAATATTCCTCTCTTTAATGATTTAGAATAATCAATATTATCTAATTTTGAATCTGGAGGTTTTATTGAAAAGCATTCTATTCCCATTTTTAATAAGAAAATTGAACCAATAATTGAAATTATGGCTAAAAACATTGGCCTTGTTGAGAACCAATTTGCTGCAAATAGACTAATTATTATCAATGGGCCATCAGTAAATATTGGTGCAGCAGCTGTCCAAATACCAGCTCTACGACCATTGGTCAGTGTCTCTCTAATTACCATAGTCAATAAAGGTCCAGGCTTTATTCCTTCTACTATTCCAAGAGTTATTCCAGCTATTGTTAATGCTAATATTATATTAATTTCCAAACTTAATTCCTCATATTAATAGTAATTTTTGCTATTAATTTTAGAATTTCAAGATATAGCCAAGCAAGGGTAACTAGTAAACCAAATGCTGCCCTCCACTCAAGTTGTTTGGGAGCCCCGCTTAATACTCCTCTTTCTATAAAATCGAAATCTGCAACTAAACACAATGACGCAATCCCAACAACAAATAATGAGAATGCTATTCCGACCGGCCCTGAACCATGAATGAGCGGTATTTCGAACCCAATAAATGATCCAATTATAGATATTAAATAAATTAACAAAATTGCAGCCATTGCAGAAGTTACTGCAATTTGCATGTTTTTATCCCAATGTATTAATCCAAGTCTGTAAATCGTAATCATAACTGCAAGTATCAAGAAGGTTATGCTTGCTGCGATTATACCTATACTTTCTAAGCCACTTTGTTGTGCAAATATCCAAGTTATTCCTCCTAAAAATAAGCCTTCAAAAAGAGCATATAAACAAATTAAAAATGGGCTGTTCGATCTAGAAAATATTACGATTAAAGCAGATATTAAACTCCCTATGAATCCTATAATAAATAAAATACTGGATTCTGGCATCATCATCGAAGTAGCTATAGCAGAGGTGGCAGTAATTAAGAGTAATATTCCTGTTTTCTCTGATACTCCTTCTATTGACATTTGGTTTGAATTTGAATTATCCCACCAATTCGTTTCTTTATACATATTTTTATCAAATGTTGAATCGGAAAGAGCTGGGTTTCCGGAGCGATACATAATATTCGCAGAAGGCCCTAATACTCAAACATTAGGGTTTATAAATTTAAAAAGCTAGACCATGTTCTTTGCCTGCTTTTGCAACTTTATGTAAGAAGTTTTCAAAATGTATTCTCGCATAAGTGGATTTTTGAAGTGTTACATCACAGGATGATAAAGCGGAAAGTAATTTTTCCCTAAGAGTATCGGGCAAAGATAGTCTTCTACCAACTAATACGTTGTGTAGTTGCGATACTATATCATCAGCATCAAGTCCGTAATTATTCATCAATTTATCAATTTCTGCTATTGCTCCAGATAAAACTTTACGTTTTTTGCCTGCTTTATTTTCCCAACGCCATTCAATTACAGAACCTCTGAGAGCCATTTCTAAAATATGCCTGCTTGATTGAAGTGTAGTAGATTGAACTAGATTATGGACTGCAGAACGATCTGAAGAAAGTTTGCGCATTTCTAATAATTCTAAAATAAAAATTCCTTTTCTCAAATTGCCTTGCGATATGTATGTAATATCTTCTAAAACACCCTTGGATGGTTTTCCAAAATTTAATTTGGAAATATTTTCTAAAGTACTAATCATTAGATCTTTATTTGTGGGAGGAATACGGATCATTTGAGTTCTTGATCTTAAAGCATCGATTATTCTTGAAGGGGCTCTGGTTACCAAAATAAATCTAGAAGCATTGCCAACCGTTTCCATCATTCTTCGTAAATATGCTTGCCTAATATGGCCTAAATAATCTGCATCTTCTAAAATTATTAATCGACTTATGGGTGCGACATTAGAAATTTGATTTTCTTTTCCTGCTGGCGGAATATCGCCATCTTTTTTTGTGAAAATACTTCTATCAAATGAGTCGAGGCTGAGCATTCCGGCTAGTGTTTCGGTTTTACTGCCTCCCGGCCTTAAAAATTCTTCAAATTGTGCCATAGCACCTCTCTTACGTACTAAATCACGGCATTGTAATATATGAGTAGTAGATTTCCAACTCACTCCGAGAATTTGTCTAGCAAATAGTTGCCATGCAATAGTTTTTCCAACTCCAGCTGGACCAGTAATCAATAAATGTGGAGGATCTGAAGAAATACTTGCGGACTTTAGTGATTTAATAACGGATCTAGGGAATGCTAATTCTTCGAATGTCAGTGGGGCATTTGAAATAAGCCAACTAACCATAGTTCAGTGGTAAGGGCATAAGTTTTGAAATGCACCCTTAGAAGTTTATAAATTATTAATTATTTGCTAAAATTTCTCAGTAAATGAAACCTAATACCGAATGTTAGATTAATGACTCTTTATAGTCAGGTAATATGGTTGGGCGTCTAGCATCAAAAGCATCTTTGCTTCGTCAACAAAAATATAAAAATAATGTTGTATTATTTCTAGTGTTTATTTTCTTAATTCAGATGGTTGTCCCAACCGTTAATGCTGATGGTTTAGATGGTTTAGATATTTGTACAGAGCTAAATAATGGTTTTTGTGATACTGTAGACTCTGAGGATGATGGTTCGAGTCAAGTGTCTTGGATTGAAGGAATTTATCATATAAACATGTTAGACACAGAAAGTATGCTATTTGTTGCAACTTGGGAAATATATGAATATGATAGGACCCCATTGGGCTTCACAGGTACATTAGCGCAAACTGCACTGGAAAATGATGGAATATTTTCAGGTGATGGGATTCCGGCTGATGTGATACGTAACTCTTGGAATGAGTCTTGGGATGGTCAATCCGATTCAATATCAGTCGAAGATAAATTGATGGAAGAAATATCTGCTAATATAGGTAATATGCTTAGTTCTTTAGGAAGTGTATCAACTCCAACTACAAATTGGATAAATAGTTTTGAAAAAGATAGTGGAGTAGTTAATTGTCAAACAGATCGGACTCAGGATGATGATGGTAATGCATACTATCCGCCCATATGTGTCCAAACTACAGTAGAAATAGAGTTATCCGCAGATAAGTTTGGTCTTGGAACTAATTCCAAGTTGGATTTAGAGAGTGCATATAAATCATTACTGATAATGGGCGGACAAGTGAAGACATCATTGCCAATCAGTATTGAATCTGGACATAAAAGTATATATCATGTTGATCCGCCTAATTACGCTACAATAATTGGAACAAATGGTCCCGGTGCTACTAAAATAAGTAATTCAGGCACTTTTCCTTATAATTCAGGCAGGTGGGAAGTTAATAATCTCAATTTGCCAAGTGGATATAATTCCAATTTAGAATTTACAGTAGGATTTAGAAATAATGAGACGACCAATGCATTTAATTTGGCTCCAAATTCAAAATCTATAAATCTAGAAGTTGTATTAGATTTATCTGATGAGAATGCTGCATCTATTGAATTGTTGGCCGGTATAAGCCATATTGAAACGGGGTCCATTCAAGGTTTAGAATTAATTCCTTCAGATAAAGGAAATATTCCCATTGTTACTTCTGATGGAATTAGAATGGCCCATCATAATGGTTTGATCAATCTAGATGCAATATCTGATAACTTTCCTGTTAGTTCAGTAGGCAATTCTCTTTCTAGTACGGTACCAGGCCTGAGTATTGAAATGGGAGAATTTGAATGGATATTAGATAGTTCTCTTGAAAATTCAGCATTACTAGCAGGGGGCTTGAATTTCGAACATTCTCTCTCCAACTGTGAAACGGCAGGAGCAAATTATTGTATTTCTGGAGATGCAGCGATGGGAACAGAATACCCAGTATACCTTAGAAGTACTAGTGCGCCATTTAAATTAGGTTTAAGTGACTTAATAGGAGATAAATTAGGAGATTTAAGTTTTCTAAATGATGTTAGTCAGGGCGATTTAGAGAAAATTATCAATAGCGGTATGGCATTTGAAACAATATTAGATCCAAGTTTCCTAAGTGCAATGAAACCCTCAGGAATGGGGAATACAGAAATAACTCTAAAATTAATTTTACCAAATTGGGCATCAAATAAAGAAGGAGGAAATACAATTTTGTTATCTCATATTTCAGATAATAATTATGTTGGTGACTTTGGGTTACAGGGCGCTAATTCATTTGACTGGGCTCATCCATTATGTTACGAAAGTGCAGGCTGTTCAGATATTAGTCAGAATGTATTTTGTAAATCTATAGAAAAAAGTTGTAAGAAAGGTTTAGTGAATTTAGATATTTCAGAATATTCTTTTTCAGAATTACAAAAAGGAATAACGGTTGAATTTGCATTGAATATGGAAATTTCTCTTCATAGGTTATCAGTACCCTCATCCATATTAGATTCTATGAATAGCGATACTACACAAGTGTCTTTGCCTGTTTTACCATCTGATTTATTAAAATTAATTTTAGAAATTGCAGATAGAGGAGATACCCCATATTCTACATCATTCTCAATCTGTGATAATGATCAAATAGAAATTTGTAAGAATGATCAAACAATTGAGTTTTCGACTAATGGGGTTACGGAGTTTACAAATCAATTTGGTGAAAGTGTGACTAGTTTGATAAAGTCGGAATTAAAATCATCATCAAAAATTGGAGATATCGAGATTGATGGTTTCAAAATTAATACAACTCTGGACGGACTAGTTGATACTGATTCCGTTATTGGAGATGATGAGGGCATTGTATTATCAATAAATATACCCAAGGTTAGAACTACGATTGGGCTGGGAAATAGTTGGTCTGAAATATATGAAATTATAAATAATGGAGAAACAGATAATTTGAATATAGATATTAACGCCCCATTATTAGACAATATTGTAAACCCTATTATGGCACCAATGATTAAGGCCATGGAAGGATTAACGGGCGCATTGACATTAGTAGCTGCTTCAACCATAACTGATGGATTTGCAATTAAAGATATTAAAACGGATTTACCCAATATTGACTCTCTTGATATGCCAATAGAGTTGAAGCTAACTTTACCTTTAGGCATATATCTAGAGGACTTGACTTCAATGAGTGGTCGCTCAAGTTCATCTTTCAATAGTGAAGAAAGACAAGTGATTGAATACAGGATAGTATCTGGTGCCACAGATTCAATAAATTTCAATTTAATAATTGGTTGGCAATGGATTCTACAGCAGCTTCTGCCATACATATTCTTTACATTGTTTTTCATATCTTGGCGAATTAGAGCAAGAATTAAGAAACGTAGCAAGAAAAAGAGGGCATCTGAAATTAAGATAATAAAAGCCGAGGCGAGTGAAAATAAGTTTGCTAGATCTATAATTTTAAATCCGGATATAGAAGTTATTGGTATTTCTAACTGTAAAATTTCAATAAAGAAAAGAGTAAATAGTTGAGTTATTATGTCACATATACCCCAACGTAATATTGCTCTCTTTCTAGTAATAATTATGATATCTGGGCCTATAAGTGGTTGTATTAATCCCAATAGTAGTGATTTGAATGTAGATGATCTGATAGTAGATATTCCTTTTGTGGAAGGAGGTTACTTTCAGGATATTGAATTAAAAGCATCAACTAAAATGTCAGTTTTCATCCCTTATTTAATATTAGACGAAAAAACAGGTTTTGTTCAAAATTCTACCGTGGTTGATTTGGCAAAAAACCAAGTAATAAGTATTTCAATATTAGCACCCCCGCGGGCGAGTGAGATGATATTTTTAATTGGTGAAGTAAATCGAGAATATTGGCCAATAAGGACTCAACATGAGTCTTGGAGTACATGGTTAAATTCAGATTATGAAAATTCGATTAATGGAGTTTACAGGGTAGTCGCTCAAAACAACTCAACCTATGATACATTAATTCCAAGTAAAATAACTGGTGATTCAGTGATTATAAAAAGTATAGTTGTAGAAAGGATTAATTTGATTGATGTTGAAGATGGAGGCAATCATTCAAGTGGAATTGTAAATGGAAGAATTGTATATGATAGGCTTTTTGAAATAACTGATCCTACCGATTCATTTGATATCATAGATGGTAAAAATGGATATTATGATAGATGGGCCGGACAAGGTAATACTGCATATGAGGATGCTGCGATGTATTTAATTAATGAATTGAATTCGTTCGGACTAGAAGTAAAAGCTCACAGATTTGAATTTACAGACATATTAGGAGTTCAAAATCCTGAAGCATACAACATCTGCGCTTACAAGTGGGGCATTGAGGTTGTGGATGAGTGGTTGGTATTCGGTGCTCATTTCGATATAGCGCCACCCGCTAATGCTGTTTTATTAGATCCTCACGTAACTGGACAAAGGACTTATGGAACTAGAGTGGGTGCTTATGATAATACTGCTGGAACGTCGATGGTATTAGAAACTGCAAAGGCATTGGCTGAATTTGATAGCAGAAGGACAATGGTGTTCTGCCTTTGGTCTGGTGAAGAGGGAGGCAAAAGAGGTTCTGATTATTGGACTGATTATTATGTAAAGGAAGATAATCCTGAGGTTACTGTTACTAATTATATCAACCTAGATATGGCTGGAGTAAATTGGCCTGGTGGTGGTGGCGCCCCTCATGGAGATCCTGATCCAACTATTGATGAGAGTGGATATCCTAAAGATGAAGAGATTTGGCCAATGAGAGTTTATATTGGACCGGGCCCAAATCACGATAAGTTAGATCAGCCTGAAATGGTTGGTTTATCAAATTGGATCGGATCGGATTATTTAGGTTTAGAAGAACAAATGGGCACACTTATTGGAGTTAATTACTCATCTGAAACTTGGAAAACTAACGTATGGCTAGATATGGATAGACCTGAAATAATTGTATACGAAGATACTACTGCAAGGAGTGATCATGCAAGTTTTCAAGATAATTTGGGTACTGTGACCATCGGCTTTGGAGGATTAGTTGATGGATACTGGTGTTATCATCAAACTTGCGATACATTAGAGGAAATGGAGAACTGGATGGACACAATGGATAAAAACTATGGAGAAGAGAATACGGGAGTTGCTAATCTCGTAAATAGTCTTGATATGATAACTTGGTGGGCATTACTAACATTTTTCCATTGTGATGAAAAGCCAGTACTGAATGCGATTAATTAATATTAAATAAATAACATAGATGAATATTTGTAAGTAATCCAAACTGTAGCTAAAGTTATAGAAAACCAAATATTAAAAATTGTATCCGACCATGTTTTTATTTTTCTTCCATCTAATGGTCCAAATGGAAGCATATTAAATGCGGCTAGAATTGCATTCCCCCATAACCATGTTTGAGTTACTTCATCAAATATTGTATTAATTCCTCCAAAAATATATGCAACTGTAATTCCAATGTTCCAAAGTATAATGTTAGATACAGGACCGGCCAATGCTATTCGTCCGAATTGTTCTTTGGAAGTCTTGCCAGCAACCATTACTGCTCCTGGGGCCATAAATACAATCCCCGTAAGTGCTGCTAGGATAACTCCAAATCTTAACCCACTTGGATTTGCTCGGAATTCAGCCCAGCAACCATATCTTCTAGCCATAATTTTATGAGCAATCTCATGAAGTAAAAATGCTGGAGTTAACGATATGAAATAAAGAATGCCGAAGTAGACAAAACTTGAAGGATTAGCAAGCGCACCGAAAATCCTTCCAGATCCCATGAATGCAAGCGCGAGAGTGAAAGCAAGAGTAGCTTGAATAAGATGTTGGATTTCTATCTTTGAAAAATGCCATATAGATCCCTTATGGACAGGGGATGTGCGGCCACTGTTGTTGCCAAAATATTCATTCAATATATCCTGAAAAGGATTTTTTTGATTTTGTTGTTCAAAATCTGGTTTGGAATTATTTCTATTTTCGTTATGTCTTTTTTTATCGAATGGGTCATCGTCTAACCACCATGCACGGGGGTCTCTTTCTCTAGACATATTCTTTAATTACTCCATTTCAATATTATTATTTGTTTGTGTCATCTAATAATTCATCTACTTCATCTAATAAATTGCTCCAATCGGAAGGATGTTTTGATTTAATATTTCCAGTAATTAAGTTTAACAGTTCTTCTCTTTCCATATTATTTGGAGGTTTGTTCATCCACTTATTTTGATTTGCTACATCTCTTATTAATGATTTGGGAATATTTTTCTTTTGCCTTTCAAACTTATTTTTAATATCCTCCGAAGTTTTGGAAGGCATAATTCCGTTGTGTTTATCTATCAATGCAGAATAATATAACATAGAGGTTCCATGAATTGAATCATCTATGTATTTTGATGGTTTTGTTAGCATAGTGATAAATTCTCTCGCTAATCTATCAGATTTAGTTTTAGGAAGGCCTGTGTTTAACTTTTCTCTACTCTTAGTATGAGATTCAATACAATATTTACAACGTTTTGTACCTACAATATCTCCTGCATCACACATTAAACAACACACTGCAAACCCCATTTGTTCCATCGCACGGCGTGGGAGTGACATTATACAGCCCTAATGTTCATATTTCATCAACCCTACTAAGAATTGTTCAATTGTTCGCTGCATCTAAACTTTGAGGAGTGTTTAGTACATTACTTCCATTTCTGTAAATATGTGGCATACTAAGTGTAGATAATGATGGTAAAATATGAATAGAACAACTAGTTCCACATGCCGGTGCCAAATAATCTTCGCCTGTTTCTGTAAATATTATATCAATGCCATGTCCTGCAGGTAAAATGGCGTCTATTGCTTGAAATTCCATCATCATAGTAAGTTGCTGTGAAGGCAGAACTGTTTGAGGTTCATAGCCTCCAGCGTGATATCTGATATCCATTGTTGCGTGACCAATTCTTAATCCTGTTTGCGAGTCTCTTAATTCTGCAAAAATCTGTCCACCGTCCATTGTGGCCACTACTTCTAATTCCAATCTAATTAATCCAGATATTTGCATATCTACTTCGGATATCGCAGGGCATGATGTTGTAACAGATTGTCCTGCGCCTACTACGGGTGCCCCTCCACCAACAAATGCTCCTGAACTACCACACTCTGACAAAGATACGGCGTGCCACATTATATCGATAGGTGGCCATGTTTCTTCTATACGCCATTGTCCATCATTTCTTTGAATTTGGGCAATTGAATCTGGTTTTGGCCCTTTACCTTTTAGGTAAAATTCATACCACTCAAATAAATCCTGTGCCCAATCCCATCGAGTCATGTTGTGAATTGCCTCACCACCATAACCAGATTGTTGATCATTATGTTTAGTCCATTGATCTGGATAATTATGCTCCCATTGTCCTAATATTCCTCTAATTTCATATCCTGCATCCACATAATCTTGGTACCAGTTTGTCCCTATAGGTCCTCCAAATACTTGATGAGGATCTACATTCCAATCCTGTAATCCTTGAACCCAGTACACACTTCCATTCCAATTTTTAAATGCTTTATCGATATGGCTTCTTTCATCATAGTAATTAGACATATATGGATCTAATTCTCCTGCTCCATATGTCACAGGCCCAGCAAAGAGCCCTTCAACAATATCTGGACAAACATTATCTAAGTCATCAGCATTATAATCTATAGTACTTGAAAAATAATTCATATGCATAATTTGGCTTCTTGCTTCTGCACTACCATTTTTGTAAAGTAATGGGTGTAGTGCAGTAGTTCCAGAAATTGGAACTATAGTTTTCAAATATTCGCTACC
>JBKEHQ010000041.1:0-11785 GCA_046710875.1 Candidatus Thalassarchaeaceae archaeon | reverse complement strand
TTCCAAAGGGAAATTTTAGAACGAAGATATGGAGAGGGACCGGAATATCTCGCTAAAGAATTAGCCTATCCTGAAGCATTAAGAAGGATTTCATATACTTTTGTTTCATTCTATCTTGGATTTAGGTGGTTAGTAAATGATGCAACTTTGGAATTCCCTCCGCAAGCATTAGTTGGTGAAGATGCTGGAGTTACTGATTTAACTTACTTTATTATTGGTTCAATGTTCTTTATTAGCGCATGGTCGGCATACGGCGTTTATCGTACAATAAGATCAGCTTCAACGGAACCTAAGGTAAAGGATATTTTGTGATATGGTTGTTTTAGTATCCAAAGATAATAAAAAATCAGTTAATCAACACTTACGTGACTTGGTTTATTTATTGAGAATAAATCTCACTCTATTTATTATTTTTTCTTTTTTATGGGCATTTTTTATTGAGGATATAATTTCACATTGGGTAAATTCTTTAAATATTTCGAATATTAATTCAAAACTTACAATCTATGGACCATATGAATGGATTGAAATTCAATGGTCAATGATATTTGTATTGTCATTAATTTCTATTATGCCCTTTCTATCTTACTCAATCTTCAAATTTTTCAAAAATGGCCTTCTTCCTAGCGAAAAATCTTGGCTTTCTATATTATTATTCATTAATCTTGTAATGATTCCAGTATCATTATTGTCAATCTGGTTCATCATTTTACCTAATATTATTAATGAATTATCGACTGAAGTCTCAATTTATGGAGTAGATAATCGTTATGATGTAACTACTATTTTTAAATTTACAATGGGAATATCCTGGATATTTTTGATATTTTCATTCAGTACAATTTCGATATGCTTGGCACGATTATTAGGATTATTTGAAAGTAATAGTAATTTCTTAAATGAAAAGATTATCTTATTATGTGCTAGTTTAATAATTGTATCTCTACCAGATGAATTTGAAGGTTTAAAACTAATAATTGCAATTTTAATTATCTCAATGGCTAATTTATTTTCTCATACTATTCCTAATTATCCAATAGGTAGAAGATCATATACTGTAAATGAACGTATATCTAGTAAAGGTAATTCTGAAAAGTACTCAATTATAGATTGCAATTGTGAAGGTGCATGTCCAAAATTTCCAACAAACTTCCAACCCGCAGGGGTCGCAATGCCAAAATGCAGTGCTATTTGCCTAAATGGGGAAGAACAAGATAAATTAATTGAAATGGTAATTGGGCATAATATATCTCAAATAATAATTACTGGCTGTGACGGCTTACCTCTTCCTAATAACTTTAAAAATATCTTAGAAATTAATAATTGTAAGATATTAGGTCTAGAATGGATGGATTCAGAATTTTCAGACGATGAAATATGGAAATTAAATACTTTGCATGATTCTATATCTTGACAAACATCATTACAATTAATTAAAATCTTATATCTTCTACGCCAACATATGAACAGGGTTAGTGTGGTGCTGGCTACTTTGCTTATCTTTGGCGGAATGTTTGCTCAATTAAATTCTGAATATATTGAAAATAGATTAAATTCAAATGTCACTGTAGATGATGAAAATAGTTTGATTCCAATACAAAAGGACGAAGAATGGCTAATTTTGAAAATAGAATTCTCTGATAATTTTTTTGACACTAGGTTACTCCCTGATATTTTTGAAGGTGAATTTTCTGCGGTATCATATATAAAATCTATAAGTCCAAAATCTAATCTAAATGTAACTATTATCGATGAAGTATGGCATACTGATCAATCTGAATCATTTTGGGGCAAAGATTCTGAAAATGGAAGGGATGTGACAGATAGTAATGGTGTCCAAAATCTAGTAAAAGAAGCTGTTAACGGACTATTAAGTGATGTTGATCTATCAAAATGGGACTTCAATAATGATGGAATAGTGGACCGCCTATTGATTATTCATTCAGGGAATGCCCAGGAGTCTAGTGGAATAACTTCCTCAATTTGGAGCCATTTTTCAGGAATTGATCAACCAATAGAGATCTCTAAATGGTCAATAGAGCATTATACAATTGTTTCTCTATCATCAGGATTAGGGACCATTATGCATGAAATGTTACATCAAATGGGAGCAGTAGATCTATATGATGTTCATAGTAAGTCGCCTTCTTCTAGTTGGAATGGATTGGGTATTTGGGATATTATGGCAGGAGGTAACTGGAATGGCGATGGGAAGATACCTTCTCTTCCCAGTGCCTCAACTCTGGATTTAATTGGGGCAGGAAATTCTATTACGATAATCCCCAATAATCAATCTTCAATACACTTATCCCCGATCTCTGAAGGTGGACATACCATTAAAATTATAATTTCACCTAGTGAATCAATCAGAATGTCTGTAAGATCTAATGGTTTTGACAGCTCTCTGCCTAGTTCAGGTTTATTGGTTGAGCACCAAGATTTAGAGAATGGTAATTTAGATTATAATCTTGTTAATACTGATCCAAATGTAGCATGGCTGAAGATCATAGAAGCAGATGGCAATGATGCATTGCAAAGGGGAAGAAATATGGGAGAGGCTGGAGATTTATTTAAAAATGGTAGCTCATTTGGTAACAAAGGAATCCATGTTAGGGATAATCATGGACGCTTGGTAACTTGGACGGCAACAATAATTAATTCTAATTTAGACGAAAATAGTAATGTTGTTAATATGACCATTAATTTTGAAAATTATGAAGATAAATCTATCGATATATTAACACCTAGGAGTCCAATTGAATTATTACCAAATGAGATAACTTATATCGACATAATGTCTAATAAGTCATGCGATTTAAATCTGAATGTCACATACAATGGAATCAAGAATTTCAATAATTATAAAATTAATACTGGCGTTACTAAGATTCCTTTACTAAATTATTCTAATATAGATCGAAGTAATGGCCAATTAAAAGGATATATTGGTTGCAATAATTCATCATTTATTGATATTGAAATAAATTGGATAAAAATTGGCCATAAATTAATATTGGAAGAAATAGAAATAGTAATCCCTTGGAATGAAGATTCTAGAGTAGCGATATATCCAGAATATATTGGAAACGAATCTAGAATTTATTCTATTTCGGTATCTGGTGCAATTAGTAGGATATCAGAACCGATTACTCAAGGTCGATTAAATCCCGGGGAACCAATAATTCTTGAAGTATCTCCTGACGGATTATTGGAAAGTGGAATGGTCGCCAAGGGAGAAATAATCTTTATCGATGGTAATTCACTTGAACAAAGACTGCCCATAATACTCCAAGCAGAATCACCATTTATTGGTGAAGGGTTGTTACCTTGGATATCTCAACCAGGAAACGGATTATTTTTAATTTCAATTTTACTTGCATTATCTCTACTTACAAATAAGAAAAAAACAAAGTAATTAGCGTTTCGTTGGATTATTCCATCTAGAATCAGCCGGTGGCCGTGTTATCGAAATATAATTCCAAATTTCGTTTTTAATAGGATATAACCATTTTTTATTAACTCCTGCTGCTAATCTAGACGAAAGACACGCTTCTTCCCAGTTAATGGGGCCATTGTCTGGATGAACTACAAGCCAAGGAGCATGATCGTCGCCTAATGCGGTATCATAACATCTCCATTTAGAACCATATTTAAATCCAGGTCTAGGATGTAATCCCCTATTAATCAAATCTAATTTTATACTAGTGGATATGTCAATGACTTCCTCTTCTTCTGATATGAAATAAGCAAGTATATTCTGAATATCTTCATCTAAAATTCTACCGCCTGAATAAGGTATGCCAATATTTTCCCATGCCCATTGACCATCATATGGGATAAAGATATTACCATTTGATAATTTAATGGAACCCTGTATTTGATTAATTTCATAATAATCATCTTTCTTGGGAATAGGCATATCGCCTTTCGGACTTAATATTTGGATTCTATATGTGACTACTGCTAATTCATTATCTACAATTAATACTTCTGCAATACGATCATTTTGAGTTACATTTTCACACCATTGATATAATTCTTCAATATTTAATGGGCAGGAAGAGTGAAACCAGCGAATTTCAGAAATAGGTTTTTCATTCCTAGGGTGATGGTCTGATGGCCATCTAAGTCCCCATGATTCACTTTGAATATTAAAATCAAAATTTAATGAATTTTCCGATAACATTATTTTATTACCTGGTTTTCTTAATGATTCTAATATTGTGTATTCTTCAATCAAATCTGGATTTAATTTCAAACATTCAGTAATCCAATTCTCACTAGGTAAATCTATATTCCTATGCTCATTACAGAATAACATTTCTGCATTAGTTAAATACATCACATCTTCAGACATCACGCGTCCTATTGCAGATTTATGCCATAACCTATTCGCTGCTGAACCTTCATAGTGGACTCCACCAGGACCCCGATTCATGATTTCGGGTAATAGTATAGGATTTCATACCGTCGGTTAACCCAAATATGAACAGTGATAACATCTACGGAGGTTTGATGGCAATGAATGCGGAGCAAGATATTCAATACAAAACTCTTCTCAGGTTAAGATCTCTTTTGGATAATATTAGTAATTCTAAAGTTACATTAATTGGCGATATTATGTTAGACAGGTATTATCATGGCTTTGCTAATAACTTGAACTCAACTGCCCCAGTCCCAGTTATTAAAATTATAGATTCTGATGAATCTCCCGGTGCTGCAGCACATATAGCATTGGGATTAAACTCCCTTGGTATGTCTATACAATTATTTTCTTGCGTAGGTGATGATGCCGAAGGTGATAAAATAATCTCCACATTGTCTGATGAAGGGATTAATATTTCCAATATTATGAAGATTCCAAATCGGAAAACATTAACAAAAATTAGATTTTATGGTAGTAGGGAAAGTCTACTTAACAATAGTCAAATATTATTACAGGCTGACAGGGAAGCCTTAGAGCCTCTTTCTATGGAAATTTCTGATGAACTCGTGGCTAGGGCAAAAATAAATTTAGATAATAGCAGTGCGTTAGTTATTTCTGATTATGACAAAGGAGTAGTGTCAACAAAAGGAGCTATTGAATTAATTAAAATAGCTCATTCAAAAGATATTCCGATTATAGTAGATCCAAAGTTAACTGGTCTAGAGAAAAGCAGGGATGCCACGATAGTACTTTTTGAAATAAGGGGGCTAGAATTACTTCAAAGAAGATTAGTTTTAGAAAATAGTGCTCAAACTGCACAGAATTTACTTTCAGAATATGGCTGGAATTCATTATTAGTTTTAGGAGGAATAGAGGGAATGACACTGTACAGATTAGGCGAAGTTCCAATTTTCTTTCCTTGTAATGCTACTTTCACAGATCAACAGATAGGCCTACATGATGCAGCAGCAGCAGCCTTGGCAGTTTCCCTAGGCAATGGTTTTTCGTTATTGGATTCCGTAACTCTCGCATCAGCCGCATGTGATTGCATTCTCTCTGCTACTGCCTCAAAAGAATTTATTTCAAAAGATGGCTTATATCTATGGTTGGATGAACTATCATGGCGCATGCAAATATCTGAAAGGTAATTCACTCAGTAATCCATTGGGTTCAATAATAATAGCACAGGCCAGTAACTAGTGAGAATCGTTAGTTTTGTACTTATTTTGATTTTTATTAATCCTCTATCTTTCGTTATTGGCAATGCCGAAGCCGAAACAAATAATTACTATAATTTTGGATTTTATGATTCCGAACCAGTTACTTCTCAAGATAATTTTACTGTTTCAGGTTATCTAAATTCAGAACTTAATCAAACATTTGTATCTTGGTCAATTTCAAATTTTGGAAGTATATTGGATTCAAATTCATTTGAATTTTACGGAACTGAAAAGATTAATTCACTTTATAATTATGATTGGGAAATTGAAATTAATCCCATTAATTTAGGAATATGTACTTGCTTAATCACTATATCTACGGGTGTAAATGAAATATTGACCATTAGTAAGCCAATTTTTATTATGGATGGTACAATCTTAAATGATTCAAAAACTAAACCAGCCATTTATATTTTATCTCCTGTAGAAGAATTAATTTACACCAATGAATTATTAATATCCGGTTTCGCTTGGAACTATGATTCCACTATTCCTAATATATCGTGGTCAATCAATAGTATATATTTGCTAGAAGGGCAGATGACATGCCAAATTGATTTTATCGAATTATCTAATATTTCAACAAGGATAATCGACGATGTTTCAGAAGTTCATCATAATTATTTTAATATTAATGTTAATATAAGTACTTTAGATGATGGATGGTATTCATTATATGTCTGGTCCCACGACAGTATGGAATCCAATTTAATTAATTCCGAATTAAAATGTATTTCAATAAAAATTGATAATGATTCTCCAATAGTCGTTATCAATTATCCGGGCATTTTAGATTTTAATTCTACTCAGGAATCAATAATTCCAGAAATTTCATTACTTGAAAATTCCCCCATATTATCATTTGATGGGAGTGTATCAAATGATCCCTTTTGGGGAAGAAATGGACTTTCATTTGTTTGGACATTAGTAGAAATTAATCCTAATATTTATGATGATGATTACAATTATGAAGTAATTGAAATTATTAGTGGTAATGATGAAAAAGTTTTTTCATTTACTACTGATAAATCAGGATTGTTTAGACTTACATTGACTGTATCAGATTTGTCTGGAAATATTGATAGTAAAGATATCCATATTCTTATAACAAACTTAAATCCCATAGCAAAACTAAAAATAAATGGTCAAGATGTTATGGATGGAGACGATATTATACTATCAGATTTTAATGAATTAATTTTAGATGCAACAAATTCGAGTGATACTGCTAATGACATGGAATCATTGAATTGCATATGGAAAGTCAATAATATTCCATATTATGAGGATTGTTACAGAAAATTTATTTGGCCAGAATCCGTAACTATGGATAAATTCATACTTACTTTAGAAGTATCTGATGATGACGGCCTTATTTCTCAAATATCTGTAGCTGTACTATCGGACGAACCAAATACTAATGGATATTATATGCTCTTAATATTGATTATCTCTATTATTTTTGTATCATACGCATTTTATAAGAGATTTAATGTACTTGACGATAATATTCCAAAGTGGTAGATTATTGTATGATAAATAGATGAATAATCCTATTAATGGTTGTATTATGGAATGAGTGTTAATCATGGCGTCAATACCATTTTCCATTGAAGAATATATGGAACGACAATCTAGATTTCACTCTAAACTCCCTGAAAATAGTATCGTAATTATACCTACAAATTCAAATTGCACAAGATCTAATGACACTAATTATCCCTTCAGAGGCAATTCCTACATGTTATATCTTTGTGGATGGTATGATCCAGATGCTATTTTTGTCTCTCATAATATTGATGGAAACTGGACAACATCGTTATTTGTTCAACCCAATGATACCAAGGCAGAAATATGGGAGGGTAGGAGAGTTGGTGTGAAAAAAGCTAGTATTAATTGGCCCGTTGATGAAGCATATTCAATAACCGAAATTGATCATATAATTCAAAAAAATTTAGAAAAGAGCAAGAATGTATTTATTATACAAGGATTAAATAAACAATTAGATGATTTAGTTTTTGAATCCCTTACAAATAAATCAAGATCCAGAAATAAAACTGGAAATGGACCTAGGAGTATTAGTGATCCATCTTATTTATTAGATGAAATGAGATTAATTAAATCTAAAGAAGAAATAAATAAGATGCAAATATCATGTAATTTAGCTTCTAAAGCCCACATTAAAGCAATCACAGCCTCCAAGCCAGGAATTGGCGAATGGGAAATTCAATCAATAATCGAGGGATATTTTATCTCCAACCTTAGTGAAAATAGTTATTCATCTATAGTAGGTGGTGGTTCAAACGCTACAGTCTTACATTATGGAAATAATAACTGTGTAATTAATGATGGAGAATTAGTACTTGTTGATGCAGGATGCGAAATAGATGGATACGCCTCCGATATTACAAGGACATGGCCAATCAATGGAAAGTTTACAAAAGAACAGATTGAGATATATGAAATTGTTCTTGAAGCGGAAATCGCAGGAATTAATGCATGTGTTGTTGGAAATCCTTGGCTATCATCACACCATGCATCTTCAAAAGTTATCGCTGAAGGATTAATTAAAATAGGAATATTGAATTGTAGTTTAGAAGAAGCACTTGGACAAGATTATGACGGGCCTTACCGTAATTTCTTCATGCATGGGACCAGCCACTCACTGGGACTTGATGTTCATGATGTAGGAGTTACATCACCTAATGGAGAAAAAGAAGGTAGAATACTGGAGGATGGGATGGTTTTAACAGTAGAGCCGGGACTATATTTTGCTGATTGGCGTACAGATATTTCTATTCCAAGTAAATATGCAGGAATAGGTATAAGAATTGAAGATGATATTTTAATTACTAAAGATGGTCCAGTAATATTGACATCATCTTGTCCCAAAAGTATTATAGAAATTGAATCTTTGATGAATACAAGAAGCTGATTATATGTCTAAATGGAGAAATATTCTTAATTCCCAACTTACCGTAAATCCTCCAAGGTTATCTGTTGAGGATGCTGAAGAATTATACGATTATGCTGATTTAAATGAGCTAATGAGTGCCGCTTTAATGAGAAGACACTCACTTGTTCCAGGTGATGAAATAACATATTTGGTAGATAGAAATATCAATTATACCAATATTTGTACTATAAATTGTCATTTTTGTTCATTTTTTAGGCCACCTGGGCACAAAGAAACATATACTCAAACAATAGATGAAATTAGTAATAGGATATCAGAATTAGAACTAGTCGGAGGTTCTAGGATATTGATGCAAGGGGGAGTAAATCCAGATTTAAAATTGGAATATTATCTTGATTTAATTTCCGAATTAAGGATTCGCCACCCCGATATAGATTTAGACTGCTTTTCCCCTATTGAAATTGAAGGAATTGCTGAAGTTTGTAATATTTCTACTTTGGATGTATTAAGGAAACTAAAATCTGCCGGCCTTCATGGATTACCAGGTGGTGGAGCAGAAATGTTGGTTGACGATGTTAGATTAGATGTTTCTCCAAAAAAAGGCGGATCATCAAATTGGTTAAAAGTTATGAAGGAAGCTCAATCATTAAATTTAATAACATCTGCAACTAATGTAATAGGTTTTGGTGAAACTAATAGACATAGGATTTTACATATGGATGTAATTAGGAAATTACAAGATGGCACTATAAAACAAAATTTAAATGGTTTTACCTCATTTATTTCATGGCCAGTACAATTAGAAAATAATGTATTTGGGAAAAAATCTATAAGAAAAAATATTAAAAATGTGGGTTCAGGGCCAAATGATTATTTGAGACATATAGCTGTATCTAGATTATTTTTTGATAATATAATGCATATTCAAGCCTCCTGGCCTACGATGGGCTTAGGGATAGCTCAGATGGCATTCTTTGCAGGGGCAGATGATGCAGGATCAACTATGATGGAAGAGAATGTAGTTTCTGCATCTGGCACAACAAAGACTGAAGCTAATGAAGGAGAATTACAACAAATAATAATAAGGGCAGGGTTTAAGCCAATAAAACGTGACTCAAAATATAATTTATTACCTACTAAAATTATACAATCTAGAGAGATATATTCTATAATTCCATCACAAATTTAGTAATCAGCAACTTCAATTCTCCCACTTCTTACTGGCATAATTGGAATCATTAAGTTAGATTTTTTAGTAGAAATAGTTACAGGTCTAATCCATTTTAAATTTGTTCCATCTGTTCTTGTAGCATCTACAATTAATTCCCAATGAATTGCTATCAAGGAAGAATATATCGAGCCTGGCCAAAAATTATCAGGACCATTAAGAGTAATTTCCTCTCCAATCTTAATAATTTTAACCCAGTTTCCTGAATCCAATACTCTTAAAGAATCTAACATCAAAACTCTACTGTGCGTGAGAGTCATAGGCATGGCTTCTCCTACTCCGGTGCCCATATCATCGCCCGTTGATATTCTTTTTTCAGGCATTTTGGTAGACATTCCGGGAGAAGGTTGTTGATTTTCGCTCATTTTTAAGGATTTAAGAACGTTCTTTCTTTCAGGTACTGCCATACCAACTTGTAATCTTGCACCATTAATATGAACATCCTTAGGAATCGATAAAATCTTAATTGCAATTTTATTCTCATTATTTTTTATCTCAATATCTGGCGGCATTAAGGGATTATTCAGATAATTATTTTGCTTTTTTATATCCCTCATATTTGCAACCATCCTAATTATTATCGGCATAAGAAAAATAGGAAATGAAAACAATAATAATTTTGGATAATCCAATGGACCTAATCTGTAAGAACCTGCAAATGATTGTGAAATAATATCTAATTCTAAAAGTACGGGTTCTGTAGCATGAACAAGTATTGATAATATTAATAATATCACAGTAGGTGTAATTATTTTTCTAGATATTAGGTGCAGTGGATCCGGACTGATGTACCATCCATTTCTAGTTTTCATTAAGAATGGTAAAGTTTCTGTAGTAATTTTATCTTCAATAATTGAAATATTTGAATCATCAAAATTTTCATCACATTTTTTAAATTCTGCAAACCAACTCTTATCATTTCCTATCTTAAATTCAGTATCAATTATGGTTTCTGAATTAATTATTACTTCAACTATCGGAACATGAATCGGATTCATATGAGAATACTCAAAAGGAGGATATCGTATCCTTTGTAGATATTTATTCATATTAACTCCATAATATGGCTAAAGCCGCTTTTCCGGCATATTTACGAAATTCTGGAATATCCTTTAACATTTTCACACCAAGAGGTATTGGATTTTCAATATCTCCAAATTCATTAATTAATTTAATTACTTCTGGTCGAGCCCATATTGCAAATATCTCATTTAATTCGTTATCATCTACCTCGGTAACAAATGCATCTCTAAGTGCTTTCTTTCTTCTATGATTTTTACGCATCCCATTCATTTCTTGTGATAATAATTTCATTTTTTTTGCTGAAAAATCATTATCTTCGACAAGATTATTTATCATTGGTAACAATAAATCCACTTGTTTGAATCCTGGTCCAATTCCTCCGCCAGTTGTAGGTTTGCATATTCCAGCAGCGTCTCCGAATAATATAATACGTTCCTTAGTTAGATTTTTTAATATTCCGCTCGGAACAGGTCCGCAGAATCTTCCAACTTCTTTACAATTGGAAAATTTATTCTTCCATGGAGACTCAAACATTAATTGATTTAAATAATCTTCACAAGACTTTTCGCCAAGTAAATTTGGCTTACTCCATATTCCAATTCTGGTAGTTTCACCTGATGGAATAGCCCATGAAAAAAAACCTGGTGCTACGTTTTGGCCTGTGAATAGATCTAATTTTCCATCTTCTGTATCGTATCCTGTGACTTCAATCTGTAATCCAATCATCATCTCTTTAGGTCTTCCCATCTTAAAGTTTCTACGAACCCAAGAATGCGCCCCATCAGCCCCACATAATAATTTAGTTCTAACTATTCTTTCACTCCCATTAGAATCTATGACCATTTCAACATACTCATCATTAATCACCGCGCTTTTAGGTTGACTCGAAAGCCAAATTTCAGTCCCGTTGGCGACGGAATCCATTACAACTCTTTCATCAAAAATCTTTCTACATACAGACCATGTCCTAG
>JBKEHQ010000040.1:0-11907 GCA_046710875.1 Candidatus Thalassarchaeaceae archaeon | reverse complement strand
CCATGATCTGGATCAATACCAGTATCAGCAACGGCTACTAAATGGCCGCTTCCATTAAGTCCCGTTACATACGTATTTTCTACAGTATTTATCCCCATGTGTACTCTAGCTTGGTTATTAAAAGTTAAAATTTCAAAAACAGGGGATATATATGAAACTGCTGGGTTCATCACTATTTCATCTAAGTTATTTATTTCGATTTCTCCTATAAATGTTCCATTTTGAGGTGAAAATGGATTAATCATCCATTCTAAAGCTATTTCTGATATTGAACTGTTTAAATTTAATCCAGGGGAATTATATCTAATTAAATCAGAATCTTTCCATCCAGATAGTTCGATAATGATATTATCATCATAATTATTATTATAAAGATTTGAATCAATAAGAAGGCCAGCGGGGACTTCATGACTGGCAGATATAATGGGCAATTTATTTATTTTATTTAATTCATCAGTAGTACCTTGAATTAAAAAACCTGAGGGAGGAATTGTAGAACGTATTTCCACATTTGCTGAATCCATAATCTTGATTCTAGCATCCCATAATCCCACGTCACCATCTACCAGAACTATCATTAAATCTGAGCGGTATTTAGTTAATTCTGATTTCATTGAAACACTAGGTATTAGGCCATTCTCAGTATAAATTCCTATAGATGAGTCGGCTCTAACTTCTCTTTTATCTTCAGGTCCAAAATAAATATTAGATATTTCTAAATTACTAATTGTATCTGGATTTGGAGAGATTTCTGTCCTCAGATAATCTGAGTCCAAATATTCAATTTCTTGTGGTTTTTTAATATCATCATAGTCAAAGACAGGAAGATATGAAATTAAAAATAAACTTAGTACCAGAATAACAGTGCGCTTATTCATAATTTGTCGCCACCCAAGATCCGATTTGATAGTATGGGTATTTTGATAAATTAAAATTGATAGAAATCATGTTTGAGCCTTCTCTAAAATATTTTGATTTGTGCACGGTCTGTGAAAAGTTCCATTGTCCAATTTCCAACATCATGCGTCCATCTTTCATCGCCCCTACCATTATAATAATTATATTCAAGTAGTGTTTCTATAGTATAATCTTCCCATACAGAAGCCCCATTTATTATTAATTCTAAGTTATCTCCTGCATAGAAGCTATGTGCTCCCATTGAGTCTAACAAAAAATCAGTTCTTCCCAATTCGCTTCCTTCGGCATCCGTAAATCTTATTGTAAGAGAGATATCAGTTATTTCCCTACTTCCGTGATTATCCAATTGGGCTAGAATTACATGTCCGGAACCTCCTTGGCGATAGACAATATCTACACTAACTCTATCATAAGGGACAGCTATTACTAGCGTAAAGATAGTAATTAGGAGTAATGATACTGCAACAAATGAAGCAAATACTACTCTTTTTGGGGATATTCTATCCCCAGTAGCTTCCAATTTATCAAGTAATTCGTAAGCAACTTCTTCCTCAAGATCTTGATCAGAATCTCTTTTAAATTTTTCAAGAAGACCCATAATTATCACCTCCGATAAGAGATATGGCTGTAAGAATTCCAGATGAAAGAGGTTCTGGTGCCATTATGTGCCTCGTTGAACCGGATACTCCTGGAATGATTGAAAGGATAGATAAATCGGAAGCTAATCCATTTATTCCAAATGTTGTACCAGTTGGAATACCTCCCGTTATTTGAGCATCAATAAGTACTCCTTTCAATCCTATGTTCTTATCGCCTATATTTGCATATATCTTTGCAGATGCTATGATTCTTCCTCCTTGAACGTCGTCAATATCAATTACACTATAATATGGGCCAGCGATTTCTCGGATATGTATGGTGGCACTCTTTAGATTCTCACCCAATGCTTCCATTTCATCGATTACAATGGGCGGAGTTGTTGGACTATTACTAAAACGGATATAGATTTTTTCAACACCACTTCCTCCTGATCTTATTTGTAATCCATATGAGTCTGTTGGCTTAATTATCATTCTATCTGTCATTCCTTCTGCAAGTAAAACAACATCTCCCCTAGTATTTATTGCGCGACCAAAAGCTTCAATGTATAGAGACATTCCTGCATCAGAAGCTGTAAAATCTAGTATAGGAGTGCCCTGGAATGCTAGATTTTTAGTAATATCAAAATTTAGATCAGGTTCAGTAGTTAGGCTCATAGATCCAGGAACATTTGTTAAGAAAATTGTTGCTGGCCACCAAAATCCATCCATCCATTGCATTTGTTGAATGAACATTGATCCTACTGCAAAGCCTTCAGCTGAGCGATATTGCTCTGGAACATTCATATCAATTGATATTGCTGTACCTAGACTTGCTTGTAGTGCAACTGACTCAGGAATATCTTTTATCATTATTTCAGTACGAGAGCCAGCTTCCCTATTGATCAATAATATGTGCATCCAATCTAGTCGGTTAGACAAATCATACTGAGTAGTAGTAGAAACTTCCGTTATTTCACCAATAGTTGTTATTACAAATATCGAGTCTAGAGTTAACTTAGTATATTCTCCGATTCTTAATCCTTTCATAGTAACAAATAAATCTTGACCATTGATTCCACTCATAACTAACATTAATTCATTATGCTGTGGATACCAAGATTCTAATTCTGCAAATAAAGTCCAATCTTGACCAGTATCAGTAGTAGTCCTTGAAATTGATAATTCCACAGAAGGAGGGAGGCGTGGTATCCATAAACGAAGATGAAACCCATCTGAGATGCCTTTGGAGTTTGCTTCAAAAGATACACCATGAACCCAAGGTAACTTATCTTCTTTTTTAGGACCATGAAATGATTCTACAATTAGATCAAATTCTGAATTTGAGTCTAATTCTATTCCAAATGAAAAATTATCAGAACCTGTGCCGGAGCCTGTGGAAATATCAGTTGTAATACCTGACAATGCTTGATTAACTGACCGTCCTAAATCCGAGAATCCATTAATAAATGCTGCGATACCGGACAAACCATTGGAGGTATCAAACTCAGGTACTGCCAGAGTAGGAGTATTAGCAGTTCCAGTTGGTATCCTTAAAGATAATGAAGAGGGTAGTGGATTAATCTCTGCCAGAACGGAAAGATTGGAATCGTTATCAGTAGGGGCTTGAGCAACATTAATCCTCATAGGATTTGGATCTGAAATAGACATATATGCAGTCCCCATTCCTGCTAATCCCAAAGCTCCTTCTTCTTGAGGTGCGATCCATCCAATTTCTTTTAATCCTGAAATTCTTGAAGATAGACTAACCCTTTCTGAGTTAGGATCGTTATGAAATAGAAAGTGATCTCCTGTCATAGTTAGAGGAATTGTAGAATTTGTTATTTGAGCTTCGATTGTAGTAATTGGAGTATCTGAATTCCAAGAAATGATGTCGCCAAATGTTGAAGTGAAAGATGCCGGTAAACCTATGAAATTAGCTGCTTGGTATTGATCACCATTATTACCAGCATATTTTACTGAGTCAATTCCAGATGATGCAGAATATTGAAGAGTGTTTTCGGATAAAATAATTGATATTTCATTTGGAAAATCTGAATACATTATAGAATGGCGTGAGGCATCCTCAATGAATTCAGAATCATATTCAATAAATGAAAGTACTAATGGATTTGTTGAATCTGTAAATAATTCTATCTTTTGTTGATTAGTATCATTATTATCTACCAATGATGCTGCCATAAAACCACCAAATCTTAGGCTAGCGGCAATTGGTACCAGTGGCTCAACTGGACCATTTGCAGCTTGAATTAAACCTAAATTTTTATCTTTTGATATTATCATATGATCACCTGAAATTGTTGGATGTGGAGATGATCCAATACTCAATTCAATTGATTCCAGAGGCATCATAATTCTAGATTCCCGTAAATCATTAGTCATCAATAGATTAAATGATTGCCCATCGAAACTACCTGAACTAGATGATCCACTAAGTAAATCTACAATAAGTGTAGGAACGTCATTCAGTACATTTCCCGTATCAAGGAAGAGATTTACAAGATTCAAAATCACAGAATCTACTACCTTTGAAATGAAATCTAAATCAGTAGCGCTATCTAAACTCGTATCAGGATCAGTTGAGCCACCTAATTCAAAAGAACCGTAAACCAATAATGAAGTAGGAATTGAAGATGCATTAACATTTATTGCCCTATGATCTTCTTTTAATCCTCCACGTGTAAACCATGAATCATAATCAATAGATTCTATAGATTGTTTTGATCTTAAAAGGATGACACTGTTAGGCGGATTAGCAGGATTAATCGGTAAAGTTTGATCATTGACATTCTGACTTGTATCTCGTGAAAAGTTCTTAACTCCGATTATTAATCCCAATCTGTCTGGTTGGCCACCTGGTAAATCAGGTGAGTCTTCAGAACCTAATAAACGAAATATTCTGGATATTTCTCCTGCGGACATTGATCCTTCGGGCATGCCTCTGAACCACCCTAATGAGTCAGTAACATTTCCAAAATCCCCATCGGATTCTGAAGGAGGAAGGTTTGATCTATTTTCATGAAAGTGCAAGTATACGTCTGCTCTTTCATCTGCCCAGTATTCTATAGTTGTTAGACTCTTATCGCCCTCCAATCCAGTGGAAGTAGGCAAAACAGAATCAGTCCTAATTACTATTTCAGCTTCGGAAGGGAGTTCTAAGGAATCGCCATGAGGATGGAATGAAGCATCAACATACGCCAATTCCCATACGTCCCTAGTTTCATCTGATTTAGGAGGGGAAAAATGAACATACCCAAGACCTACAGAAAGGCCACAATTTATATCTTCATGAGAATAATTATATAATTCTGAAGGAGAATATCTTGAAGGACAGGACGATTGACCAGCATTATTTAGTCTAATTGAATATGGTGCAGCTATTGATGCAAAAGTTATTCCAGTTTCATCTTGACCTAGATCGACTAAACCAAGAGTAAGGGCTGCTAATAATCCGACACTTGCTTCTGAAATATCGAAATAAAATCTCTCAATACCTATCTCAAGTGAAAAATCATATGGTACTGATGTAAATCTAGAATCAACTACCCAAATATAACTTTCACCATCTCCAAGTGCTAATACTGAATCACTTGATGAATAAGCAAATGCTTTGATTAAAGATACCTGTAGAAATTTTAAATTATTCCAATCTGAATCATCTGCACTATCTTCCAGAACTTTGACAGAAAATACGATTCCAGGCTCTATCCAAAGAGTGTCTCCATCGATGCCCCAACCTCCTGCAAATTCCCAAGCAACAGAGAGTCCGACTTGGATATCATCATCTCCATCGTCATCAACATCCATAGCATGAAGTAATGGATCTGTGTTAAAATTAAAAAGTGATAATAATGAAGCACTAAAAGTAACAGTTTCGAAAGTCTCAATAACCTCTCCATCTAATCCAGTATACTTTGTCCAAATAACATAGTCTGTGACATTAATTAACGTCTGCCAAATATTGTTTACATCTCCTGGCCTACTGGCCCCGCTTATTGCTAACTCATATGGATCAGGATGATTTGGAGAAGGAGGAGAGGTTGGAATTAAAGAAACGTCATTAATTCCTTGACCAATGTTTGAAAGTGCATCAGAATCTCCAGATTCATGAACAGAATTAGAAATATCATCAATTTTAGGTTGTGCTAAAGAACCTATTGTATTTCTATTTATCAAATCCTGTCTATCTGAGAGTAAGTCGTTTAAATCATCCAATATTTCAAAATCATTAGATTCAATTCTAGCCTCCCCTCCCACTGACGTAAAAGGAGAAAATAATGGTAATAAAAATAAGAATACCAAAAGAATGGCAAGCTTAGAGGGATGCATGGTAAATCGAGGGAATACTGGAGACTGGTACTTCCTCATGCTACCACCTAGAATAGGTCCGATATAGGCTATTGCCCTTCATGAGTAGTAATTATGTCAACTTTGTAGGTTATTAGGTTTAGCCTAAAGAATGCTGACATCTTCTATAGAACCACATTTTGGGCATGCAGTGCGAGCAAAATCTATATTCTCAGGAAGTTGGACTGAAAATAATAAATCACATGATGAACAGTTCTTCTTTATTAAACGATTAATAGATTCTTGTTTTAATACGACCTTAGAAGTATTAGGTTCTTTTTTATCTAGGAGATCATTTAATAGATTGTTATCAAAGTTATTAGTAGTTTGAGCAGTTTCTTTTTGTGCATCTGCTAATAAATCTTCTATATCAATTTCTGGAATCAAGGTCTGAATATCTGGAATCAAGGTTTGAATATCTTCTATTGGTAATTGATTATTAGACATAATAGAGCTTTCTCCCCACATTTGCTTCTGTTCTTCAGCAGTAGGGGGTAAATTTTCTTCAATAGTTTCTTCGTCTTGATTGGATAATTCTTTAACCCTTATCTTTACTTTTCTCTGTATTATTTTAACTGAAACAAAGATGGCAATTAATAAAAACAATATTATTATCAATATGATGAAAGTAGTATCAAGTGAGTTATCTTCAATTTCTAACTCAAGAATATTGACAATGATTTCTGCTTCAGAAGAAAGCCCGGCTTCGTTTTCAGCTATACAGACTACTCTTTGCGCCCCAAGTGACTTGAAATCATAAGTAACTAACATACCAGAAAATTGAATTTGATTTTCATTACCCTGATTGAATATCCAAGTATATTGTATTTCAGATGATTCAAAATCATCTGCGATAATTTGGAAATCTATTGGCATACCAATATTTTGAGATCTAGTATTTTGATAATCCCGAAAAACAGGAGGAGTTATATCTGAAAGTATTACCTTTACCGTATCACTTGAAGATTGACCTGATTTATCAGTTACAATAAATTCGATTATATGCTCACCTGAAGTATATGATGGATCAAAAATAAAAGAGAATGAGGATGTAGATTTAGATTTAGGAATAGAATAGTTACTTTTTTCTACATTTCCATCGACGAGCCAATCAATTCTATCAATTCCCCAATTATCTGAAAATGTTGAACTTATTAGGATTGTTTGATTGTACCCTTTTTGTATATCTCCATTGACTGAGATAGATGTATTTGGAGGAGAGTTGTCTGTAATCTCTAGGGCAAATATTTTACTACTTATTATTCCTTCAGTAGAAATTATGCTTAACTTAAGAGATATATTATCTGGATTGTCCCAGCTATAATCAAGATATGGACCAAAATAATCATCAATATCATCTCCATTGACATCCCATGAGAAACCTGATTCTTGAATTTGGTTTGATCTATTGGGAGTTTCTAATGCGGAGAAAGAAATAATTTCTCCAACATTGTATATTTCTTGACCATCAAGTGTGGAAATTACAGGATTTAATATTGGATTTATAGTGATAGTTAGAGTTATGCCTGTAATTGTAGTACCTGCTCCTCCTCCTCCTGGTCCTGCCCTATTATCGATCATGACATATAGATTAACGCCCTCATATTCTTCTGGTACAAGCCATGGTTGATATCTTTCAGTAGATACTTGTAGCATATCTGCTTCTAATATCCTAGAAGCAGCAGTTCCACCACTTGTGTATAGGTCCTTTTGAGTTTCAGTCATTATAAAAATGTCAGGATTACCTTCCATAGTCCTTGCGAATATCTCTACATATGAGCCAGCATCGACAACAAATGGCCCATGCGCTATAGATTGGCTATTAGTACCCAGTTTTATAATTGAGTCAGAAAGAGTGAATGGTTCAGAAATAATTTCCTGTGCATCGAATGTAACCTCTGATTCTTGGCCACCTTGGCTGCCTAGTCCGTCATCCCCTGGATGTGCAAAATTATCGATTATCATATACCATCTAGTTTTTTCTCTATCTTCTGGGACGGTCCAATGCCATTCCCCATCTCCATTAAATGATTCAAATGTTGATTCACTTTGCCAAATTGCATCACTTCGATATGATTGTTCATTCAAATATACTTGAAGGGAATTAGCAGGAAATAAGATAATATCTATTTCATCACTTGTCAAGATATTAAATGACATTACAGTATTTTGATTTAATTCTCCTAAATCTATCCTAATACAACTTTGATCTTCTAATGTCCAACTTTCTGGTAAATTATCAATATCAGAGTTAATACAATTTGAAATTACTCCTTTTGATTCTGCATATATATTTGATGATGATAAGAGTAAAATAAGAATAACAAATATACTTGCGGGTCGGCTACGCATCGTTTGACCGTTTAGACATGCCTTTTGAATCGTGTCGTAATCACGTTCGTTGACTATCATGTTCAAACCAAGAGTTTTTGTTCTTTCTCATTAGAATAATTTTGTCATCATTTTTGATTCTAAAAATATCTCCGTCTTGACAAGCCATACTCCTCAGATGAAGTTTTCTAGCTTCATTTTCAAGAACTTCGATATCTTTTATTCTTGGACTAAAATGTACCATTCCCAAGGTATTAGCATTTGTATCTAAGGCTGCTTTAGCAGCATCTAAGGCAGTTGAATGCCCATATTTTTCTGCTTTTTCAGATAATTCACTGGTAAATGTCGCTTCATGAATTAGTAAATCCAAAGGCCCATTTAGCGAAGATTTGTTAAATGAAGGTACATTTTTTGTAGTGTCCCCGGATATCAATATCCTTTTGCTTACACTGCCCCCAACAGAAATTAGCCATCCTACTGAAGTTACCCCATGGATCGTAGGTATGGCAGATAGGTGGACATTTGGAAGTGGTTGACTCAGCAATTGAATTGGTTCATCGCCATCTACAGGAATTAGGATCCACTCAATTGGAAATTTATTTTGATTAGAGTTATTCTCAAGATGTGATTTCCATTCCCTGAATAAAATAGAAAAGTCTGATGGATGTATTCCAGATCCTAGAGGAATTGGGTTTCCATAATTATTCTCTACCCAATCAATGGCTTCTTTCGTAGTAGGTCCAATTATAGTCAATGGTTTTGTTCTTCCATCTAACTGCATAGTTTTCAAAAATGGTAGAACTCCCCAACAATGATCAAAATGTGAGTGTGTGAGCAATATCGCTTTGATTTTTGAAATTCTTGCACGGATGCCTATTGGATTTTTTTTAAGATCTAATTCATGTTTAACAAGTCTATCTTGAAATCCTTCACCACAATCAATAACTATACTTCCTGAAGGTGTAGAAAGATAATTTCCCGATACAGATCTTATACCAGTTGGCCTTGAACCAGATGTCCCAAGTACATGAAAATCGATCATTTTTTCACTTCCCAAAATAAATTATAAATCTCGAGGAATTGGAGTTGGAGGAAACCAGCGTAAAACAATAACATCACCAATCGACCGAATCCAATGCCACGGTATGGAGACATGAATACCATCTTCAACTATCTCATCAGGAGGATTTGCAACAAAAATATGACTACATTTAATTGAGTCTTCACCAATTATTACAATTGTATCATTGACAGTTCCGATCACCCTTCCGTCGGGAAGAATTACTGGAAGGCCACGAATCTCTGAGACGTAGTAGTCAACCATCGAGTTCACCAGTGAGGGTCAAACCATCAATATGACGGAAGAAAAAATTATTTTCCACGGTTTCTATTAGCCTTGAGACTAGGGCGGAGTTTTTCTGCTCCCTTTCCTTTATTGTATAATCCTCTTCCCCTTTTTCCAGCGCTAGTTTTTCCACGAGCTGCACGGCCCCTGTGACTGCTGCCAGTTGAAATCCAATTATATTGTTTATCTGCTTTAATCACCGGATGATGAGGATCTAGCATGATTATCTCGAAAAATTTATTTTTTCCATCTTGACCAACCCAATATGAATTAAGTACTTCCAAATTTGGATATCTCTTACTAGCTCTTTCTTCGGCCATTCTTTGAGTAGATTTACCCATAGTTATCTTTGTAATACCTGCTTTCGAAGGTTTACGCTTCATGTGAATTTTTCCTTTCCTTAATCCACCACGGCGTATCCTAGTTCGTATTACTACTACACCTTGTTTGGCCCTGTAGCCTACGCTTCTGGCAGCATCTATTCGAGTTGGTTTTTCGATTCTTTGGAAAACTGGTTCTTGTCTCCAGCTAGCCATCCTTGCGATTCTATGTCGGCTTGGAATATTTTCTTTAGGTTGCTTCCATACGGCTCTAATATATTGGTTTAGACTCATTTGTATACCTCCTAGCGAGTCGCCGAGATTACATCCCTTTAAGAGCCTACTTGCCACTAAAATAAATCGTGGTACTGCATTGTAACACTCTAAGGGTGATAAGTACCTACTTTTTTGAGTGTTCTTTTTAGCAAATTTATTTCCCATTGACCCTGTTTAACATTCATTTAGATTTAATTTACAAGAATTTGGATAGATTACCTAACTGAATAATGGTGGTCCGAGCTCCCGGACTTGAACCGGGGACCCCCTGATGGCCATTTGGCCAACAACCGAAGTTGTTATTTCCAGTCTACAGTCAGGTGCTCTAGCCAACTGAGCTAAGCTCGGATGTGTTAGACGAACATACATTACCTTATGTTGCTTTCCAATCCAATGACCCTAAATGAAATCAAAGATTCTCTTTTTATATTAAAAATTATCAAGATAATCCGTGAAAAAAATAACCTATGAAAACAGCCATATGGACTCGATCTTTCCCTCAACTATTAAGAAGGGAAAGAATTCACTGTTGGTTTGTAAGGCAGTAATGCCGGGGATGCATGGGGAGAAATATATGGCAGAGGCACCTATGAGTTCAGTTGGTTCTGCTAGCCATGGAATATCATCCAGAAGGATACCAACAGCGCTCACTGATAGAGAATTAGAAGAATATGGTCCACCTGATCCAAGAATACTAGTTTGTGGTTGCGGAGGATCTGGAAATAATACTATGAATCGTATTACACATATTGGAGTTGAAGGCGCAATAACGGTCGCCATAAATACTGATAAACAACATTTAGACAATACTCGTGCAATGCAAAAGTTACTTGTTGGAAGGCATATTACCAGAGGTTTAGGCGCAGGAGGAGATCCTGCAATGGGGCGAAGATGTGCTGAAGCTGGTAGAGATGTCATTGCAAAGATAGTTGATGGTGCTGATTTAGTATTCGTAACAGCTGGACTTGGTGGAGGAACAGGAACTGGAATTGCCCCCGTTGTAGCAGAAGAAGCAAGGAAGGCTGGTGCATTAGTTGTTGCAGTAGTAACCACTCCATTTTCTGTTGAAAGAAAAATGAGGATGAAAAGAGCATTAGAAGGACTGAACATGGTTCGTGATACTGCTGATGCAGTTCTTGTTTTAGACAATAATAGACTCCTGCATTACGTACCAAATCTACCAATGGATGAAGCATTTAGTATAATGGATCAATTAATTGCTGAAATAGTCAAAGGAGTTGTTGAAACAATTACATTACCTAGTTTGATTAATTTAGATTTTGCTGACGTCAGAACAATCATGAAAGGTGGTGGAGTAACTATGATGCTTTATGGAGAGAGTGATCAAGGACCTGAAGAAGTAGTTCATGAATCTCTCAATCATCCCCTATTAGATATTGAAATTGATGGAGCTACTGGTGCATTGATACATGTAACTGGAGGCCCATATATGACTTTAGAGCAGGCAAATCAAGTTGTAGAATTAATGACAGCAAGACTTTCCCCTAATGCACAAGTAATATTTGGAGCAAGGCAAGATCCTGCCTTTGGAGATACAATCAAAGTTATGTCAATAATTACAGGAGTTATCAGTGAGAGACTCAATAATGAGATGCTTAGTGCAGATATGCTTGGTGAAGCACTAAATATAGCAAAAAAAGTTCGAAATAAGTCAGAAAGTGAGTTTCAGAGATTTGATTGAGTAAGAACAGGTGAGGGTAAGTATCAAACGAGAGCAGTTGGGAGTAAGTAATATGGAAGCAGGGCGTGT
>JBKEHQ010000039.1:0-12446 GCA_046710875.1 Candidatus Thalassarchaeaceae archaeon | reverse complement strand
TGTAACTATATTATCTCCAAGTAGTCTAGAATTTGAGTTTGATGCTAGGAGATTAGATAGAACCGGATATGAGGTATTAAAAACTGAAAGAGACATATTAATGGCGGAATTAAGAGGTTTAGGGGCCTTTGTCATGGATTGGGAGCCCGATATGATGCTGAATACGGCACTATCCGGGGCAAGAGGATTTTGAGGTGAGATTATGGTTGATGATCAAGCCGAACTAAATGCTACTGCGCACCTATATGATAGCAAAACTATGAGGTCATCCGCACCAAGTAGGAAAGCAGCAGCTGGTAAACTTAAACAGAATACTGAAATTCCACTTGATGCTATTCCTGAAGTACATATTCCTGGATGGGTTGAATCTATTTTTGGAGGCCCAGTAATCAGTAAGATGAAATTTTTACCACCTGATAGGATGGTGACTTCACTTCAACTATCTTCCTCCATAACATTGGTTTTATTATGCTTCTTAACATTTATGATAACTCCAGTAACTGGAACTGCATGGTTTGCTCTATCTAATATGATTGGAATTGGTTTTATTGGTGGCTTATTTCATTTTATCATAATAGGAATCGGACTTATTGGGGGGATGTATGGCGTTTTCCAAAGAGATCAAAAAGCATTGTTAGTTTCTTATGTCATGTTAATTATTGTAACTATAAGATTCGCAGGCAGTAAAGTAGAGTTTGGATTGAGTTTCCTGCCTGAAGGAGAAATAGCCCAAAAATTGCTCTTAATTCTTTATGCAATATTTTTAGTTATGTACATGGAACTCTCTAGTGGAATTATTAGATTCTCAATGTTGGATACTTCAATTAGAACAGGAGAAGTATATGTTATGGGGATTCAAAAGATTACCTCAAGGTATCATAGATCTTTGCTAATAGCGCCATCTATAGCGGGTTTTGTTGCATTATTGACACTATTTATTAATAGGATAATACCTGCAATGGTCGCAATAATTAATCCAGTTTCGGCAGATAGGTTAAGGGAAAGTGTCGAATTAACTAGTGTATATGGAGTGGCATTAGGAACTATAGTGATATTTACAATTATAGGTGGGGCATTTGCTGTAAATTTGCCCCTCAGGATCCAACAATTTAGAGATAAATAAGCATGATTATGTTTGTATGTATTTTCCAATAATTCCTAAATCGGCAATTACTATCAAGGCTACAGATTCTACAACGGGCGCCGCCCTCGGCCCAAGAATTGGATCATGCCTACCTCCGACCTTCAAGGATCGAACTTCCTTACTTGGCAGATGTAGTGTGAATTGTTCCCTAGGGATGCTGCTGGGGGGCTTGAAATGTATTCTTACACTTAGAGCCGCTCCAGTTGAACGTCCTCCAAGTGCACCATCAGAATCTCCAGTGATTGCTGCTTCTAGTTTAGGTATATTATTTTCATAAATCCATGAATCATTGTGTGCAGAACCACGCATAGTCGAAGCCATAATTCCTTGGGAAAACTCTACTGCTCTTGCACCTGGTATTGCCATTAATCCTCTGGCCAATGCAGGTTCAAGTCCATCAAACCATGGTTCTCCCATGCCAATTGGTAAGCCCTCTACCAATAACTCTACAACTGATCCTATTGAATCTTTATCCATTCTAACTTCTTCGATATAGTCTGACATCAATGTCGCGGCATCGGAATCTCTACAATTCAGTCTCCCCATATCAGTTTTAGGATCCAAGGGAGCAACTCTATCTAATTCAAAAAGCGCTTTAGAAGTAATATTACCTACTTTATGTAAATGGGCAGTGCATTTCCAACCTTTTTCATCAATTATTTTTCTAATTTGACTGCCTGCAGCTACTAATCCAAAAGTTAGACGTGCAGATTGTGATCCCCCTCCTCGAGGGTCATTTGCACCATTTGTTCGAACATTTTCAACCATATCGGCATGACCAGGTCTCGGTTGGTCAGGTAAGAATGCATAATCCGATGATTTAACATCAGAATTTTTTGTTAATAATAATATAGGCCATCCTGTGGTTAAATCATTGTGAACTCCAGATAGGATTTCACACTTATCCATTTCTTTTCTTGTTGATAACCCCCTTCTTCCAGGTTTTCTCTTAGCGATATCTTTCAATAGAGATTCTTTGTCAATTTGAATCCCTGCAGGCATTCCTTCTATTAATGCGCCAACGCATAAACCATGACTTTCTCCAAATAGAGTTACTTGTAAGTTTTCACCTAATGTCATACCCATATTATATCACCCATTACTATAACTTTGTTAAAAATTTTGTTTTTATTATCTCTCTTTTTTCAGACATTAATATTTTTCCAATTTTATCAATATCTTCATTGTAACAAATTATTGCTATCGCAGGCCCAGAGCCAGAAATTCCAGCCGATATTGCACCATTAATTATTGCTAAATTACATATTCTAATTGCATCATGATCATTTGTAACTCCAGCAACTGCCACGCCATTGGTTGTCATAGCTTCGAATATTTCTCCTCTTTCAATCATCAATGATGATTTTTTAAATAATGATTGATAATCCTGACATAAAATTGATTTTATTGTCACGTTTCTTGCACCTCTTGTACAAATTATGATGGAAAAACCATCTTCTATATCTCCCTGTAGAAAAATAGAATTTGAGGCTTTTTTTGAAGAATCTATTAATTTCCATCCAGTACTTATGGATGCCCAAGTATCGTCAATACTTCCACTTATTGTGCAATTAGAACGAATCTGCGCTTCTACTGCTAAATCTATTATTTGACAATCATCTAAATTTGTCATAAATGTGGAATTTAAAGCCTTTAATGCAGCGCAAGCTAGTGCTGAACTAGATTTTAATCCTTGGCCAATTGGAATATCAGTAGATACCTTCCAACCAAATTTATCGGGAACAGGTAATCCAGCATCTTTCCAACAAGATATTACGGATTCAAGAAGCCCATGTTTATCTTCAGTATTGGTTATTTTTTCATCCATTATTTCTACTTTAGTACAAAGTTCTACTCCTATTGAGCAACCCTTGCCAGTCCCTAGTGCATGTAATATGGATATTGCTCCATTGGATTCTCCAGTCCCCAAAGAATTCATATTTCTCTTATATCTCCTATCAATGGATTACCAATATGTCTCATTCTTGAGTCTATACGTACCAATAATTCATCTCCGATTACTAGTTCAGTCACAGATTTTATATGATTTAAATTGGACACAATTCTAACAGTTTCTGCTTGTTGAGTTATTACATTACCAAGAATTTCATCATATTTATATGCAATTTTAAGGAACGGCCGCCTTTCAATTTTGATTCTACCTATCGATGCAGATCTTTCATCTCCCTTTGAATTTATTATCGCAACTTGATTGCCTGCTTCTAATTCATTCAGATATTTTGTCTTACCATTTGCCATTAAAATATATGAATGAACAGGACCTGCATTTACTCTGAATGGCCTAGATGGGACATATTCGGAAGGAATGGTCTCTCCATGTACTAAGCAGAGAATTTCAGATACTGAACCAATTAACATTCCTTCTCCATCAGATAATCTTTCTATCAAGTCAATACAAACTCTTTCTCCAAATCCTCCGGACTCGATTGAAGTTACCTTAGCACATGATAATTTTAAAGTGACTTCTTTCTCTAAAAATTTAATATTTTTCTTACTTTCATTAACTTTCAAAGCTCTATCCCAAATTTCTTTTATTGGTGGTAATAATAATGCATCAACTCCATGTTGAAGTGCAAAGGACACTCCTAATACATCTATTTCATCAGTAATGGAAACTACTATCTTAGTGCCTGAGCCTAAAGATTTTGAAATCAAATTCTCCAATGGTATCATTTTCCAATTTTTACATTTAATCAATATCCACGGTACAATCCCTATCATTGAAATTGCTTCTTCTTGAGATTTATAACCACTTAAATCAATCTCTGCAACATCAGGGGCATCTCCTCTCCATAAACGGTCAGCATGATTGCCTAACTCGCCGGAGTTAGAGTTTATATCATCAATCCACAACTCCATATTTTCCACTACTCTAAAAATTTAGTTGCATCTTTAGCGCTAATTCCTTCATGCACTATCGCCTTAAGTGCCTTAATGCATAATTCAGGGTTTTCTGATCCAAATACTTGTCTACCTATGCAGATTCCACTTCCACCGGCTTGTATTGATTTTTCTACTATTTTTAATAATTCTCCAAAGGATGACTCGTTTATTCCTCCCGCAATTAAAACTGGTATTGGTACTGAGTTTGTCACATTTCGAAATGAATCTATTGAACCGGTCCATGGGACTTTTACAACATTACAACCTATTTCCCAGGCTAATCTTGCAGCATGTGCAACTCCATTTGTTGAATCATCAGTACTAATTTTCATATTAATTCCTCTCGGATACATCATTCCAAGTACTGGCATTCCAAGAGCCCAAGCATCAGTTGTCAAATCTCCCATTTCTAATAGCATATCCGGCTCAGAAGGGTCTCCGATATTTATTTGTCCAGAAACAGCAATTGCACCTCTGTCCAAGCATTCTTCTGCGGTTGCAATACTTACTTTTTCTCCAGATCTACTGCCTCCATGCACAGTTGATGCAGATACATGACAAACGAAACCATCCCATTCGGTCAATTTTTTCTGATGACTTAATACGCCTTTGTGAAGGACTATTGCATCAACACCACTATCAATTAATTTTTTAATTGTAGAATTAATATTTTCTAATCCTACTTCGGGATAATTGGAAATTCCGTGGTCCATTGGAATCCAAACTCCCTTTCCGCCTGGTAAAATTTGCTCCAGACGTGCTTCGAGCCCCTTCATCATGGCTAGTGGAAAGGGTTCCTTCTTGAAAAGTATCGTTTTTAGATTTAATTTTTATTATTCAATATTTTTATAATCTTAAATCAACAATTAGTGGAGCATGATCAGAGACAATCAAACCACCCTCTCTTAATATTTCTATATCTTCAAAAATCTCAAGGGCCGCTGCATTAGCAAGTACGTAATCAATTCGCCAACCTCTGTTTAATGCTCTTGCTTGTCCACGGTTAGACCACCAAGAATAAGGTCCTTTTATTTTACCAAATTTGATTCTTAACAAATCATGCCAACCTGAGGATAGAAATCTAGTAAACCATTCTCTCTCATGCATTAGAAATCCTGATGTATTTTTATTTCCAGAGGGATTCCAAATATCATTTTCCATGTGTGCAATATTGAGATCACCACATATAAGTACTGGCTCTTTAATATCTACAAATTCTTTAGCCCAAATAAGTAAATCTTCCAACCATTTATCCTTGAATTTCTGCCTTTCACTATTGGCGCCACCATTGGGAAGATATATATTGATACAATGTAAGTTACCATGTTTTGTGTGCAGCACTCTTCCTTCTGAATCATCAGGATCTACACTAGTTTTTATTCCACGCCCCTCATCTGAAATTCCTATTCTTGACCACGTAGAAACTCCTGAATATCCCTTTTTTTGAGCAGGATGCCAAATTATTTCATGTTTTTCGGGAGGATTCCAATTATCAGGCATTTGTTCCGGCAATGCTCTAACTTCTTGGAATAGCCAAATGTCACTATCAATCTTCTCTATGAAATCATCAAGCCCTTTACGATGAGCAGCCCTTATGCCATTCAAATTCCATGTCACTATTCTCATTTTTTTTCCTCATTGTAAGAGATTTCTAATATTCTCAAAAATATTTATTTTATTAATATAGTCTATTTTTTATAATTATTATTACTTGTCTATAGTTGAATATGAACCAGAGAAAAATGCCATTGAATCTCTAAATAATTCCTCTCTCCTTCGTCTTTTATTATTTCTAAGGTGAATTATTGTAAATGCAAAAACTAGGAATATCAGGAATGGAATAAATGCTTCAGCATGATATTTTTCCATGAATTCTATTATCCCTTTTGCACTATATGCCCAAGTTATTGATGCCGCTGATCCTCCGAGTAGGCAAGCAGCCAAAACTCGCTCAAATCTCATTCTAGCCACCAATCCTAACATTGCACCAACTAAAACTCCGCTGGCCATGAATGGTATCCAAACGAATACTATAAGCCCCCAAAATCCATATTTATCAATTCTCTTACGGTTCTTTAGTGCCACATATTCGACAGAAGAAAGAATATCTCCCATGAATGGATTTTGCAACAATGCTCCAGGGATGCCTCCTCTCTTGGCAACCATCGCTTCTCCCGTTAATTCATCTGTTCCTTGCTCAACTCTTCCAGGCTTCGCATAGTCAGCTAGTGTCGATTTCTCATTTCTTGCACTCACTATTAATGTCCTATTGCCTATATGGTCTTGTAATTTAATTTTTAACTTGCTTTCAAGATTATTTTGTAATTCATTATAGTTGGATTTGAATGAAAAGTAAGCAAATCTTTGCGCAGGTTGATAGATTACTCTGACAAATACGGAATCTTCGTCAGACATTATTGCCGATCCATAATCTACAAGATGATTTTGTCTAAACCATTTTTTCATCACGCCCCTAAATTCTTCCTCTAGCTTGCCGAATTTACTTATCGATCCGAAGAATTCTGAGTAATCTTCAGATAAAGGTATTTGGCCAAAATCATCAATTATTAGTTCAGAATTAAGTATTATATTGGAAACTTTTGAATCTTTTATGTCCGTACACAATGATTTCAATTGAATTGGCCTCATTTCACCAAATATTGCAAACTCTTCTAAAATATCCGTAATCATCCTAGTCTTTACTTCCATTGGACTTGCTATTGTCATGCTTGTAGTTTTGTAATGTACTAACGCATCTACTGAAAGTGGCCTGTCTTGTATTTTAAAATCATTTAAATCGAAGTTAATTCTTAATTCATTAGAAGATTTTTGTAAAACCTTTTGCAACATCCTTTTCATTTGCCTTGTTGATAATAAATCATCAACTTCTCTATGGTATAACCTATGCATTAACGGATATTGAACGCATAAAAAGAATATTGACATCCCAAGTGATACCGATGCTAGCCACCAAGGAGGAACTCCTGCACTACCGCCAGTCAACATTGCTGTCTCTCTTCCTCCAGCCCATTCTAATCCCATTAACGCCCAGCCCCAAATGCCCAATTCTTGGATCGACATACATGCCCGAGGCTCCTCATCACTTATTTCTGGAATTTTTTGAAGTTCAGAATTCCCCCAATTTCCAAAACTTATGATTTTAAGAATGGGAATTTCATTAGTTATCCTACTCTCCATATGTAGTTCGACAATTTTACTAATATTATCAATATAAGTGCCATTTTCTATATATTTTAATAAAATATCTTCCGATAAATGTGATAGATTTACTTCTTCATCATAGATATAAATATTAACAATTATCTCATAATACCCATCATTTATATTTTTAGAATCAAATGTATTCTCTAGGTCGCCCATGCCTCCGAAAACATATTTCAATGTATTATTTATATCGTCCTTACTTGAAAAATTAACTATCATAATTGATGTTAATTCTTCATTTACATGATGGCTTTTAATTCTTATATTTTCATCAATTGCAAATATCTCAAAGTATACTTCGTATCTTCTATCAGTACAGTCCTCTGAGTCCAAGAAAGTCCCTGATATTCTATTATCGACCATGATTGAATCTGGGGTTATTAAGCCCGAAGATGTTATGAATATCCCTCCAAAGAATATTGCACCACATATTACTCCAAAAATCACTGTATAGTCATCACTAGTTCTAGGAATTATCGTGTTAACAAGAAATGTTTTGTCGGCATTTAATCTCCTATTTCTTATTTTATCCAATTCTTTATCCAAAGAATCTTCTTCTAAATTTTGGAGATTATTTTCCATTGGCGGAATCTTCTCTCCATTCATATACAACCCCAGAAGTCATGGCCTATATTCCTGTTCCCTGCATATTAATATTTTATAGTTAGAGATGCATAATTATACTTATAAAAACATAAATCAATCAGTAGTTTTAATGCCCTCCCTACTACGTAGAATAAACATGGGTAGAGGGAGCAGGGCAAGTACTCTGATATCTTTGGCCCTTGTATTGTTAATTCTTTTACCTTCGGTACTTACCGTGGCTGCATCTGAATATCCAATGAAGGACTCTTCAAATCACCAACAATCGCTCTCCGATATTTCTGTAAAGTATGATGATAAAGGTAATTTCTTAATATCTCCTGATTTATCCGACAGTTCTCATGGATGGGGGGATAAAAATAAAATTGGTGAGGCTTATTTATTCTATAGGACTGCTAATTATGTGCCAATAAATGACTGGTCTAAAATTACAAATCAAAATATTATGGATGGTTGGTATGTACTTGCTCACGATTATCCAGTCCCATCGAACTGGAAAGAAAGTTTGGCAGATTCAGGAATTGCATGCTACTCTTACTTACCTCCTCAAGGATTCCATTGTCATGTCAGTCAGAAATCTCCTTATGAGCTTGAAGATTTAGGGGTCATCGGTTCTTTTCAACTTGATGTGATGGACAAACTAGCTCCTGATTTGGTCCCAATAATGAATGGTGAAGATTATGGGAGTATGAAAGAAGGGGAAAAATTTGTTATTAATATTATTCTTTCCGGGCCCGAAGAAGGTCAAAATTTACTGGGCCATGGCATCAATTTGATAACGCTTGAAGATATTTATGCGGAAGTCGTTGTGGATGAAAAGGAAATACTGTGGCTATCTAATCAGGAGTATGTTGAGTGGATGGAACCAAAATATCCAGCACGATTATTTGATGATAAAGCTGCTGAAATTCTTGGAATAGATCATCTATGGGATGCCTCTTACATGGGTGGGACTGGAAATGTACTTACAGGAGATGGAGTAATTATAGGAGTTGCTGATTCAGGCCTTGATAATGCTAACGTATGTACTTCAATTTCATCATGTAATGTCAATAATCCTAATATCAACTCTGATTTTTATGGTAGAATAAAGACCATCATAACTGGCTCCAATGGGCCTGAAAGTTGCGACGACGACGATCCTGCAGACGTGAATGGTCACGGCACTCATGTTACTGGCTCTGCAGTAGGCGATGGCTCAAATTCTGGAGGATTTTTCAAAGGTATGGCATATGAATCTCAACTATGGTTTTATGCAATGGATGAATTAGATTGTGTAAATAGTGGCCTCTATGTCCCTTCAAATTTTGTATCAGGAATAGCAACCCCGGCCTATGAAGCAGGCGTTAGAGTGCAAACAAATTCTTGGGGCACAGATCCTCAAAGTTCAAGCCCTAACTATTATACCTCGTATTCTAAACAAATAGATCAAGCAGCATACACTTATGAAGATCTTGTAATATTATTTGCTATAGGGAATGAAGGTAAAGATTCTAATGCAGATGGAGAAATAGATACTTCTTGGATACAATCCCAAGCAGTAACAAAAAATGGATTTTCTATTGGTGCAACAGAAAATAATCGCCCTTCATTGAGTGTTACTTGCAATCTATATCCCGGAAACAAATTTCCCGCTGAACCTATTGCCTCAGATTCCGAATCCAATAATATTGATGGAGTTTGGTGTAATTCCAACAGAGGCCCAACTCAAGATGGCCGAATAAAGCCTGATTTAGTGGCCCCAGGAACTCGTGTAGTTTCTGTTTTATCTAGTGAAGATGCTGATGGTAGTTCAGTATTTATTGATATGAATGGAGACGGTATCCCTGAAGAATATTCTGATTACACATATAAATCGGGTACTTCAATGGCTACTCCCTTGGCTGCAGGTGCTGCTGCTCTACTAATTGAAAACTTGAATAATGCTGGTTATTTAACTCCAAGCTCAGCCCTTATCAAAGGTATTTTTAGTGCCACTAGTGTAGATATGGAAGGTCAGTATGGAGGCTCCAATGGCGCTGCTCAAACAACTCCAAATAACCATGAAGGGTGGGGGAGAATAAATGTTCAAGATGCAATATCTAGCTCCTTTTTAGATCAATTAGAAATTACAACTTCTGAAAGTAAGTCAATCAGGCTCTCAATTCCTGTCGGAACTCCTTCTTTTGATGTTATTCTTTCATGGACTGACTCATATAATATCATGGTATCTTCCTGTTCTACACAATGCCTAGTCAATGATCTTGATATGACGCTCAAAGATCCTTCCGGAAATATATATGGTCAAAAAACTGGAAATATTAATAATTTACTAGGACTATCAGTAGATAGTCCGGATGCCGGAGATTGGGAAATAATAGTAACCGGGACAAATGTTCCAGAAGGTCCTCAAAAATTTGCAATAGCGGTAAGTGATAATTATATGTTAACTGATATGAGTCAACCAGTTTCGGGAAGCCTCAATAATCCTGGTTTTCAAGAAGGTTCCATATTTACCGAAACAACACTTTCGAGTGGCAATGGTCACTTTTGTGCAATATTGGACGACTCATCCGTAAATTGTTGGGGAGACAATTCTGAAGGTCAATTGGGAGATGGAACTACTGCAGATAGACAAACTATGACTCCTGTGAATTTCGGTATCGGCCGTACTGCTGTTTCAATTTCCTCTGGAAATTCTCATACTTGTGCAATATTGGATGATGCTAGTCTAAAATGTTGGGGAAGTAATTCCCAAGGCCAGTTGGGTGATGGTTCAGTAGTGGACTCATCAATTCCTTTGGATATCGATTTAGGTTCTGATGTTCCTATCACTATCTCTGCTGGTTCATATCACACTTGTGTTGTACTTGCAACTGCTAATTTAAAATGCTGGGGAGATAATTCTGATGGACAGTTAGGCGATGGTACTGCAAATTCTATCTATACTCCATCATCCGTGGATTTGGGTTCTGATTTAGTATTGGCCATTTCAACGGGGGGAAGTCATACTTGCGCTATTACAAATACTCCCAACCTAAAGTGTTGGGGCGATAACTCTCATGGGCAGTTAGGGGACTCTTCAACTTCTGATAGATATGCTCCAACTATGGTCTCACTATCTACTACTCCAGTAGCCGTTTCAACTGGTGATATGCATACTTGCGCAATTCTTAGTGACACTACTCTGAGCTGCTGGGGTAGTAATTCGGAAGGACAACTAGGTGACGGTACGAATGTAAACTCAAACTCTCCAATTTCAAATATAGTTTCGGGAATTTCTTCAGTTTCTCTTGGTAATTCTCATTCTTGTGTTTTGGATATAACAAATATTTTGAAATGCTGGGGGGACAACTCATTTTCACAATTAGGAGATGGTACTGATAGTAGTCAAAATACTCCTTTGGCTATCTCCTTCACCGGTGGTAAATTTCCAATAAGCGTTTCTTCAGGGGGCCATTATACCTGTTCTTCCACAAGTAATGATATGTTGCGATGTTGGGGCTTAGGAGATATTCAATCTCTTGATATCGGATCATCTCCAACAGATGTCACTTTACCTAGGTGGTCATACATAAATGCTGCCGAAAGAGACTTAGATGATGATTCGATTCTAAATATTTTTGACACACATGTGGCATCTGATGCAGATGGGGATGGTTACCCTTCAGGCTCAGATTCCGATGATAACAATCCTGCGATTGCAGCCACTTGTGGAATAGGGGAATATGGCCGCTATTATTGTCAAGAAGCTACTGTTGGCTTCTATGTCGATACTCCGGGCAGCCTGATTAAGGTACCTGCAAGTCCAGGAAATTATGTAGATACAAATGGTGCAACTTCTCAATCTCCTTGCTCAATAGGTACATTTCAAAAATTATCTGGGATGGATAAATGTGATGATGCCAATGCTGGTTATTATGTTAGTTCCATTGGTTCAAGTGTACAAATTGCATGCTCAGGAGGGACATATAATCCTTTATCTGGCTCAAATTCACCAACTGATTGCATCGGTTCAGACCCAGGGTTCAATGTTCCTATCTTGACAGACGTAAATGCTGGTACTTTACATTCCTGTGCAATTTTGGATGATGGGGCGATACGTTGCTGGGGGAGTAATGGTAATGGACAATTAGGGGATGGTTCAAGAGATGATAAATTCGTCCCAACGGTAGTAAATACTCCATTAGGCCGTATTGCAATATCTGTATCTACCGGCTTAGCACACTCATGTGCAATTTTTGATGATGGATCTCTTAGGTGCTGGGGAGACAATTCTCAGGGTCAATTGGGAGATGGTACGACAGTTGAAAGAACGGCTCCCACATTAGTCAACCTTGGCAATGGTAGATCTGCATCAAGCATCTCTTTAGGGCAAACGCACACATGTTCAATTCTTGATGATAATTCTGTAAAATGTTGGGGAGGAAATGCCAATGGGCAGTTAGGGGACGGCTCTACTTCAGATAGGAACATTCCAACTAAAATCTTATTCGATGGTTCTGATGTTATCTCATTATCTGCTGGATCATATCATACATGTGCAATATTAATTAATTCTTCAATTGAATGTTGGGGTGATAATTGGCAT
>JBKEHQ010000038.1:0-12499 GCA_046710875.1 Candidatus Thalassarchaeaceae archaeon | reverse complement strand
TATGATCATCGGCCCCAGTTATATATCCCTGCATTACATTTCTTCCAATACCAACAAATGGCACTGCATCATCAATAATACAAACTTTTGGAATCCCTTGGAAATCCGAATATTCAACTTCAGAATCAAAAGACGGAATTTGTGGATACATCGATGAAAGAATTTTAGCACCTTCAATCGTTAAAGAAATTCCGCCATCAGATAAACGTGGAGAAAGAACATGAACTCCATCTGAATAAACATTAACCATCCTATCAGTAGTTGACTTCCTACTAGACATATCATTTGTAAATTTACATCCATCATTGGGATTTATTGAGCATAATAATGCCAATTTATCTACTATAGCACATCTATCCAGCCAATTTCTAATTTCTTGATTCTTAGGGGGATTTAGTTCCGATGTAGATTCTGGAGAAATTGTAATATAAGGTATATCTTCTAAGCCCAAATCTAATAAGGATTCAATTATTTCATCATCATCGTATTCTATATTCCACATCTCATTTGAGCCATTAAGATGACACCAGGGGGACAAATCCTCAAAAGAGAATGGGATTATTCCAAGTGGGGTCATTATTAGGGGAATCGTATTAGGTAATTCAATTAGGGAATTGATAATAGTATCTAGTGATGTTATCCTCCAAGGGGGTGCAGTTTTTTTTATGATTAACAATCTTTTTGGATCTGAAGTAGAACCATCCCACCAAGACCCAGGGGCTTTCCATCTAGTAGCCAAAAGTGCTTGAAGATGTAATATATGAGGGCGTAGTTCTATATCATGACTTATTGATTCGCCGCCTTTTCTAACTGGATTAGTAGATGATATCATATCCAAAATAGATTCCCCAACTGGCCCTTCATCTGGATCGGCTAATTGATCAAGAACCCACAGAAATGCTGTTCTTAATTGGGGAGAACTATGACTTCTTTGTTCGGCTAATTGCCATATTTTTCCATCCCTTATTGCTTCCCTGCATCTAGATAATTCAGCTTGTGTAATTTCTAAATTATGACGAGATAGTAGAATTGTTCGATCATTCTTATCCATATTTCTAACTTGCTCTGGACTTGTACCAAAAAGAGTTCGAGAACTAATTGGCCATTCAATGATATCTTTTAATTTTACAGTTCCATTAGGAGTCAGCAATCTATCATCCCTTGCAAATAGTACATAGGCAGCACTATCAAAAACATCAACCCCTAAAGCTATTGAAAGTGGAAATAGTAAAGGATGCCCGCAACCAAAGAAATGTATTGGACGATTATGAGGTAATTCTGATTTTGAAGCCAGTAATATTTGGAATAATTCCTTATATCTCTGATTTTCCATGAGTGGAACAATTCCTCCAATTGGATGAATTGTAAAATTTCGATACGCCCCCTCCATAGAAGACATCAAAGAACCTGATAATGCACGAAGGTCTTCATGTAATCCTCCTTGGATTGGGCCATTTAGAAGCATGTTATTTCCGGCAACATCCAAGGATTCAATAGCACGATTTGCAGTTTCTTCTACGGCATATTCAAGTTCCTTTCGAGACATATCCGGGCGGCCGAAAATATCTAGCATAGTACCTACATCTACACCTATATCTTTCTGAAACTTTACAATTTCAGAAACTCCAACTTCAACATCTCCATAAATATAAGATTGGAATGTCCCCGAATCGGTCACTATTACTCCCGGGAAATCCAGAAGTTCATGAACACCTTTTGAAAGAACTGATTGTTTCAATTTATCATGCTTCCACATTATGTATGAATTTGTTATTATCCCTTGAATTCCGAATTCATCCCACATTTCTCTTGGTTCTATTGTCCTAATATTTGGATTGATAACTGGCAAAAGCATAGGCGTATTTAGTGAACCATGTTTAGTATGTAAGCGGCCAATTCTTGATGCTCCATCCCTAATCAATATCTCGAATTTTCCCAAATCATGATCTTGACAAGGTTGGGGCTTAGGAGGACTAGGCATAGTGTGTCAGACAGGGTTTTTAGTCATCAATCCTCGCTATTTCGTACTAAGACTTTTAACTGTGTGATTCCATCTTTAAGGGACATTTCCACTTCATCACCGGTGTTTATCAACATTGTTGGATCGGAACTGAAACCATATGAATATGGGAGATTCAGTAAAGAAGTTGCAGGGAGTGTTAAGGGGCAAACGTCAGTATTTACTATGGCTTTTGGCCCCTTGTTTGTATAAATAAGGCCCATCAGAACAAATGGCGCTACAGTAGAACCTGATCCTTTTGGATAAATTAGAATGGTATCTTCAATCGCAACTCCGTCAAGAGGGTGTCCTTTTTCTTCGATTACTCCTGTATCCCTATTTACGTATCCCAAATATGTAATTGGGACATCTGTCACTAAAGCCTTACCAGTAACCTTCCATTTACTTTGACTCGGTAGACCTTGCCCGGAAATTGTAATATTTGATTTTTGATGTGTTTTTGCCGATTCAATATTTTTTGATGATTTAGAACTTAATGCCGGCCTTGGCCCTGTAAGTAATTTATCATCGAATGCGTGTGCTACACAATCGTAAATATTTGCTACGCTTGTAGGCATACGATTAAGCCCACTAGTTAAATAATGTTCAGCCTTTAATGAATTTGTTAGAATATGATTGTAATGATTTCTATTGTATGGAGTAACTTCCGGGCATGTATCTTTTAGAATCAATGCGCCTGCTTCTTCCAATATTCCAACTGTCCCATCTGATTCCAAAATATCATAATTATACCGGCTTGTGAAAAGCCATAATCGTTTATTATTAATTTGTTCACCTAGTTCCATTCGTGCCCTAGATGCTGCCGCGGTTGCTCTTGCCTCTCCCACACTTGCTTGAGGGCATCCTATTACTACTAAATCAACAATACCTTTTGGAGAAAGTTCCAAATATCTATCAGAGAGTTCTGATTTATCAAATACTATTTCACCTTGGTAATTATTAGATTCAGGAGAATTTGTATGCCCTTCTATCCAAAGCATCGGGCATCCATAATTAGCAGCAGCAGCAGTAAGTGCTTTACGCATTTCAAATGAAATTATCTCTGGTAAACCAGTAATATATGGCATTGGGCCCCAGGGTAAATTCCAATCTGGCCTTATTTGCTTACCCATCCAATCTCCGAGTATACTCCAATCAGTAGTATCCGACATATCGCATTTCACTTTTACAAGAATGTTCGGAATACGATTTTTTGGAATATGTAATCCCCAATAAGGGGCCCATCCAGTTAAAGAAGTAGCAATTGCGGAAAGACCTGATTCACGATTTGTGATTAATGAAGTATAAGAATTTGAGAAGCATACTGCATTTGATTCAGCCCAAGAACCAAATCCATTAACAGAATCAATTCCTTGATCGTAGGGCGTGCATGAAAGTGTTGCATTGATGCCCATTTCAGAATATGCTTGAACAATTTCAAATTGGTATTTTAAAAAATCAGGATAGTCTATGTCCATATCTTCAATTTTTTCTAAATCGCAACCAGCTGAATTAAGTGTTGTTGGAATTACTACTTTTCCTTGAGGATCTCCTGAAAGGTCAGAAAGAAATCTACGTAAGCCATGCCCCCCTGTTATTACACTAACACCAGAAACATGAGAGTTATCGCATTTAATGAATTTCGTAGCGGATGCAGTTGCTGCTAGATCTACAACTAAACGTGCTGCTTTTTGCTTAGTCGGGCCATGCTCTCCTTTAAGCATCGATGCAAGTTCATCAGGTATCTCCACATGCCTAGGAGTAGGTGAAGTACCATCAAATTAGGGGTAAATAGATTTTCCAATCAATGGAAGAAATTGAAAAAAAAATTAATTAGATCTTTGCCTTTGTGCTTCTGCTGCAACTATAGCCATTGGGGCTTGAAGGTTAAAAGATGGGACGAAGCCGGTCATTGGTATTTTTAAAATACTATCAGATTTTTGAAGAATAGCATCTGAGATTCCAGCCCTTTCACCACCTATTATTAACATTATATTTCCAGTTAGATTTTCATCCCATGGCGTTTTAGTTCCTATGTCCTCTATTGAAATAATCTTAAAACCATTAGATTTCGCTTTATCCACAATAGTTTCGCCATTTATCCAATGGATTGGGATGAAACGGTGTGCTTTCATAGATGCCCTTACAGCACCCTTTCTCTCAGTATTATTAAGTTCACTATCGATAAAAACTGCATTCGCCCCACTAACTTCAGCAGTTCTTATTGTAAATCCTATATTTACAGGGTATTTTGCACCTGCAAGTAACCAAACTAAACCACCATTAGAAAAAATTTCCTCAATTTCAGCATAGGGATTTCGGCCTACAAGTGCTAAAATTTTAGGTTTTATCTCACCTTTGTTATCTCTGGCCATCCTCCATAAATCTCTCTCGGAACCTTCCTTAATTGGAATATTATTTTCTTTTGCAAGTTGTATTAATCTTAGTACTTCTGAGTCCTGAGTATCCCTTAAAACAAGTATTAGAGAAATGCTTTCATTGGACATGAACGCAGTCGAGACTTCTTTGACTCCGCATCTTTGCATAGCTTATGCGATGCAGTAATACATAATCTGCTTTGGGTTTATTTGGAATTGATATTTAATTAATTATCTGACCAATGATCCAAATTATTAATGAATTTAGTTACATTAGTTAATTCTCCATCTTCCCAGAAATCTACAGCTACAAATGTTGGACGATTATTATTTTCCTCCCAGCATTCTAGTGTTCTTTGTAATAATGTATCATATTCATTTACTTGTTTTGATCGTATGGGGTCTGCGAAACCATAGATGCTACTGAGCCAGTTATTAAGATGCCAAACTGGTTGATTTTGATCTCCTCTGCCTAATTTACAAGACATTTCAGACTGATCATTTTCCCCATATGGAGTATCCCAACTGTGAGTCCATGCATGATGTAACCAAGGATATTCTTGGTCAAATTGCCAATCCCAAAAAATAACTAACCTTTTACCCGAAATAATCATTTCACCTAATGTAGGCCAAGGGGAATAAGAATCATGAATGTATGCTAATTCTAATAGTCCGCTGTGATTGAATAATGAGGATAAGTGGTTTGCAGGTATGTAATTTTCAAGCAAAATTGTAACAACATCGCCTGTGCTATTATTCATCAATGAGTGTAATTTATCCAACCATAAATGAGCATTGACTTCAGAGTATGAACATGGATGTAAAAAATCTGAATTTGGGTCGCCATGGCAAAAACGTACATCAGAATCGGTGGTTTCTTCTTTAGAAAGATGGTGAGTATCTAACATAAATGCCCTTATTCCTCCATTCCATTGTGCTTCCAGAGACGTCATATGATTGACAGCCATCCAAACTCCGTCCTCGACAGTAGAGAATGAATTATGAGTCTCGGCAAAAGTAAAATCATCATATGTCCTTAGACAATAACGTGATTCATTGTGACAAACAAGCTTATCTGCAGCATCATAAGGATCAAAACCATGTAAAATTTCCCAAGCATTTGGTAATTCATCACCATCAATATCTTCATCGATAGAATCGCAAATACTGTCATCATCATTATCCAAAGGTATTGAAGATGAATTCAATGGATCTGACAAACAATCCATTTCAATTAAATCCTCATATCCATCATTATCATCGTCTTGATCTGCATTATCGCCGGTACCATCACTATCATTATCTGACCATTCTTCAGGATCATTTGGGAATGAATCTGCATTATCTAAAAATCCATCATCATCGTCATCATCGTCCAAGATACCTGTACAGCCAGATAAGGAAATACTAATTATAATTAATATAGATTTAAATTTTATTGACATAATATCACATTTATTCAATTATTTCATAAATTTGGAATGATAATTAGGTACAAAGGTTTGTTCATCTTCAGGAGGACGAAGGTATCCTTTCGATTTCTTACGGTGGGGGAGTTCAATCTCTTTAGGAGTCAAATCCTCGTAGGATATCAAGGACAAGAAATGACTTATGCAATTTATATGAGCATGTCTTTTGATATCTGAATTAACTACATACCACGGAGATTTTTTGGTATCTGTATATGCAAACATATTATCTTTAGCCTGCGAGTATTCCTCCCATCTTGTGAGTGATTCCAAATCCATAGGACTCAATTTCCATCTTTTATGAGGTTGAGCTAATCTGGCTTCAAATCTTTTTAATTGCTCCTCATCGGAAACAGAAAACCAATATTTTACTAAGATAGTATCTGATCGAATTAGCATTCTTTCAAACGTAGGGCATGCCCTGAGAAAACTTTCATATTCTTTTTCCGTACAAAATCCCATAACTTTTTCAACTCCAGCGCGGTTATACCAACTTCTGTCAAAAAGAACTATTTCGCCTGCTGCTGGCAAATGATCGACATAGCGTTGAAAATACCATTCAGTTTTTTCCCTTTCTGTTGGAGCAGGTAATGCGGCCACTTTTACTACCCTAGGATTGAGATATTGCGTTATTCTCTTAATAACTCCTCCTTTCCCTGCTGCATCTCGGCCTTCGAATATAACAACTACTTTGAGACCTTTTAATTTGACCCATTCTTGTAATTTTATTAGTTCTAGTTGTAACCTAAATAATTCATCATTATATTCTTTTTTACCAATTTTTTTGATTTTCTTCGTGGCGTCTGCACCCATAGCAATCAATATCCCCATGAACATATAGACAAAAGGTCTGCGGTTTATTCAAAAGAATTTATATGCTGTGATGATTGATTCATAACATATCGGTGACTATGATGTATGGCAATGATCTAGTAAAAACAATGCCAATTAATCTCATAATTAGTATTGTAATTGGATTATTAGTAGGATTCATAGAAGAAGTTCCAATAAACCTAATTCCTGATGCATTAATATTTACTTTGGCAGTAGGAATGATAGTCCAGGAAATTTGGTTAGTACAGTGGCAAGGCCGTATGGGCGGAGCATATGAAAAGGAATTACGAGATTATACCAATAGGATGTTGCAATTTTTTGATAATAAAATATTTTGGATAATAGGAATTTTTATAATTTTCTTTACATTGGGCTTAATTCCTTTATTGATATCAAATGAAGAGGCCACTATTATCTCAATTTTAAGAATTTTATGTGTTTCTGTTATTTTGACACTTGGGATTGATCCAATACTTGGAACTTTACCTAAAAAAGATGGCACTACAACAGTAGGCGCATTAGTAATTTATGGAGTAGTAATACATTCAGGTCTGAGTGGCTATCCCGCTTTGGCAGTGGAATTAAATAACTACCTAAGTTCGTTCTCAGCAGTAACTTGTTCCTCGATTGTTTTGACATATCTCCTCTTATCAACTAGATGGGCATATATCAGGAATCTTTGCTACCTTATGGCAGATGGTTGGGAAAGTTTCACCCCAAGAATAGGAATTCCATTATTAATAATATTAGCACCAGAAGTTCCTAGTTTTTTAGAAATAGTTTCTAGAATATATATTGGCTCTTAATATACTTCAGAGTTCGATTCCTAATTCGGAAAATGGGTCAACTTCTGTTTTAATAATGGCGTCAAGTTCATTTGAGGCATTAACCGAAAATAGTCCAAAATCTATATCTTTTCTTATATCTTCTAACAAATCAGGAAACTCAAAACCTTCCATAGACATTACTTCTAGAAGGTGCTTTTCTAAAGAAGTGCTGACATAGGCATTCATGATAGGTTGGCTAGAAACTAAATCTAACTTAAAAGTATTAACGGCCTCTTTGGCCTTATCCTTTTTTCCTCTCGACAGTAGTCTATCTGCTTTTCTAGCGCTATCCTTTGCATAGGAAAGTCTAGAATCCAATATTTGTTTTTGATCAGCAAATTTAAGATCAAGTTCAGTCTTTATTTTATTTTGTTTCTTCGTTGAAAGTTTAACGAAGGCACGAATTCTACTTTGGGAAAACCATGCTATAATATTACTCCCCCCCAATGCTGGAATCAATTTCGGACTTAAGTTCACTCAAAACTCCATCCATATTTGTAGATACAATAGATCCACTAATTAGTTCTGAAAATTCTAAAGGGATTAAATTCTTGGCTTTGTCTGGATCATATTGAACTCCCGCTTTAGTATCTTGAATTAACATGACCATGAATCTATGATAAAATTGGTTTGAACGCAGAAGAGCTAAGATACTTCTTGATATTAATATCTCAGCTTTTATTTGCCTCATTTCCATAGCAGTACCCAATACTCTAGGGACTGAAACTTTAATTTCTTCTGAAGCTTTATCTTTTAGCCTTGAATATTTTTTTTCCATTGATTGGATTTCCTCTGTCTTACCCTCTTTGGCTGTCATAAATCTGACAAGATGTTGTTGATGATCATACTCAAGTTTATCGAGTTTTTTCTTCGGCATTTTAGCCAAACGATCATAAATTGGTCGACTCATATTATCCCCCATTTATTCTTCATTGTGTAATATATCTGAGTTATCAATATCTGTTGCTCGAGGAAGATTATCTCTGATATCTTCAAGGTGATCTCCTGACGCCCAAATTGGACTTTGGACTAATTGCCCTGGATTAATGACATTTTTATTTTGAATCATTTGTAGCATTTTTATTGTTTCATTTGTATTATCAATTGTTTGTTGAAATTTTAATTTCTCGGCACTAAGACGATCAATTATACCAGTAGACAATTCTATTTCTGCCGTTATTCTTTGTAATTCTTGACTATGTTTTGCATCTTCACTAGATTTTAATTCTTTTTGTTGACTTGTTAGTCTAGCTTTTTTCAGTTCATTTTCACGGATTTGAGAATCATGTTCAGAAACCATATTTTCGGAATCGGATAATTTTTCCATATTTCTATTAATTTCCATCTTAAGATTTTTACTTTTGCGATTAAAGGCATCCCTATATTCCTGTGGTATACCTTTTTCCCTAAGCCATCGGTCATCAATTAGATCAAATGTCTTCTTCCCGAACGGCCACATAACTTATCCTGTTAATTATAAGATATATTAAAATATCTAATTATTAATCTAAATTTTTGAAAGTAAGTCTTCTAATGCTTCCAAAGGATTACTCGATTTAGTAACTCCGCTGGCCAATAAAACACCTGATGTCCCTAATTCAATTGCCATTGAAACATCTGAGCCATTTTTGATTCCTGCGCCGCACAATATCCCTACTTCATTGGAAATCTCCCTTACTGCCTTAGCTGTGCCTGTTACAATAGTGGGATCAGCAGTAGTCACAGATATTTCCCCTCCTATCAATTCTGGTGGCTCAACGGCTACAAATGTAGGCCCTAATGCTGTAAGCGATTGGGCTTCTTCGATATTTGCGGCACATGCACATACAGTAAAATCTTCAGGAACTTGGTCCAATAACATTGCAACATGCTCAATGGATACTTTATGTTCTGCATGATTTATTAGAGTACCTTGTGCCCCTCTTTCTACGGCAGTTTCTGGATGGAGCCAACCAGTATTTGATCCAAATTGTATTGGATCCAAATGTTGAGTCCATACTTCAAGATTTGGTGCTAGGGCTGCAACTGAAGCCAGATCAAATGCAGACACTACTGCTACTAATCTAGCATTGGTATCAATATTAGCCATAATTAATGCTAATTTTTCTGCCGAAATTCCATGAGCGGTTTCATACGTCTTGAAGTTAACAACTACTAGGGGTCCCGACATATGCAGACGAAGAGTACCTAGAATTTTAGAATATCGCCTATAAATCATTATCTTGTTGCTTGGTGCCCTATTACTTCCTCAGAAATAACAATTCCATCTTTTATTATTGCACCTTCGCCAATTAAACAACTATCTAAAAAAGTATTTTTTCCAATAATGGCATTATTTAATACGACACAATCAGTTAGAGAGGCGGAAGGATCTATTGAAACATTGGCCCCTATGGCGCATCTTTTTACTGATTCCATCTTTTCAACATCGTCTGCAAACCATGATTGATTAATCTTTTTACCGGAATTAAATCTATCATTATCTATGCAAGTTTGGACTGCTTCTATGTAGGATTGGGGCGTGCCTGCATCTACAAAATAACCAGTAAATAACAATCCTGCCATTTGCCCGGATTCTGCAATTGGTGGGAAAACCACTCTTTCCATACTGTGCCTCTCTAATGAAAAATTATCTAAGATTTCTTTTTCAATAATCACACATCCAGCGTTAATATAATTTGAAAATTCAGTGCCTGGATCAGGTTTTTCTTGGAAACGTCTGATAAAACCATCGTTATCCAAATCACATACTCCAAATCTACTGGGATCTTCAACTTCCCAAAGAGAGAGGGTTGCTTTTGCCCCTTTTTCATGATGATGATTTAAAAGTAATTTAATATCAACACTTGATATTAAATCCCCGTTTAAAACTATTACTGGGCCATCTTTTGATAAATTCTTACTTGCTAATCCCACCGCCCCACCAGTTCCAAGTGGTTCGTTTTCAGTAGAAATTATTACTTCATAACTTGTATCCTTTTTTGAAAAAAAATCTTCTATTTGTTCTACTCCATAGCCAGCAGCAATAATGACTTTTGAAATTAAATCTTCTGGAATTACTTCAATTACTCTTTCAAGAAGATTTTTATCCAAAATTGGAAGTAAAGGTTTTGCCCTATTTTCAGTCCATGGCCTTAACCTAGTTCCGAATCCACCAACTAATACAATTACTTCCATATTTACTGGGACCAATGGCGATGATTTGAGTTCTTCTATATTTTAATAATTTAGAAGACCTCTATCGCATCTTTCAAAGACAAGATGCATGTGGGCCTATCATGAATATTCACGAATATCAAGCCAAGGCCATGTTTAATGATTCAGGAATTAAAGTAGTAAAGGGAATACATTGTTTGTCAGTAGAGTCTGCATTAAAAGCATATGACGAGTTAGAATCCAAGGTTGTAGCCGTAAAAAGTCAAATACATGCTGGAGGAAGAGGGAAGGGAAATTTGTATGATCCAGAATCTGGAGATTTGATAATGGAAGGGGGTGTAAAAATAGCTTTCTCAAGAAAGGAAGTAGAGGAGTATTCTTCTGCAATAATGGGAAATAGATTGGTGACAAAACAAACAGGTAAAGAAGGTAAAATTGTCAATAATTTATATGTCGAGTCGGGTTGCGAAATAGATCATGAGTATTATTTAGCACTTTTAGTTGACAGGGAAAATAAATCCGTCTTAATAATGGCATCTACAGAAGGAGGAGTAGATATTGAAGAAGTGGCAGAAAATAATCCCGAAGCAATTCATAAAATTTGGGCGGACCCTTTGGAAGGATTGTTAGAAAAGGATTCGATTGCCTTAGCAACTTCATTAGGACTTTCAGGTAAATCCCAAGACGAGATGGTAATTATGCTTAATGCACTCCATTCAATGTTTTTGGAAAAAGATTGTTCCATGATTGAAATAAATCCACTAGTAAAAAATAAGTCTGACGAGATGATAGCCCTAGATGGGAAAGTTAGTTTTGATGATAGCGCGGATTTTAGACATCCATGGAGAAATCAATTACGTGACCTTTCAGAAGAAGAAGATGTTGAAATTAGGGCTCATGAACATGGATTATCCTATGTTAAACTTGATGGCAATATAGGATGTCTAGTTAATGGAGCAGGCCTAGCAATGGCTTCTATGGATGTAATAAAGCTCTATGGTGGTGAGCCTGCAAATTTCCTAGATATCGGAGGAGGTGCTACGCGAGAATCAATTACTGCTGCGTTTGAGATTATTTTAGAAGATAAAAATGTAGAAGGAATCCTAGTAAATATTTTCGGAGGAATAATACAATGTGACATGGTAGCCAGAAGCGTAATAGAGGCATCTAAGGAAATAGGACTTGAGGTTCCACTTGTAGTTAGATTTTCTGGAACTAATCATGTTGAAGGAAAGGCTGTACTAGACAGTAGTAATTTAAATGTCCATACAACCAAAACTCTTGCTGAAGGTGCTGAGAAAATTGTGGCTCTAACTAGGGGGAATAAATAATGTCAATTTGGATAAATGAAGATAGTAAAATTCTTATCCAAGGAATTACAGGTAAACAGGGTACATTTCATGGCACTATGATGATAGAATATAAGACAAAAGTTGTTGGAGGAGTAACTCCTGGTAAAGGAGGGCAGAAAATAATGCTCTCAAATAAGGAGGTTGATGTCTATAATACAATGTCTGAGGCTATTGTTGCAACTAATGCAAATGTTAGTTTGATATACGTACCAGCTCGATTTGCTGCTTCGGCAATAATTGAGGCTGCAAATGCGTTTCAAGAAAATGGCGGAGGATTGATAGTTTGTATTACTGAAGGTATTCCAATTTTAGATATGGTTAACGCTGTGGCAAATATTGGAAAATGCCCTGATGTTCGGTTGATAGGTCCAAATTGCCCAGGCATAATAACTCCAGGGGACGATGGAGGGTGTAAAGTTGGGATAATGCCTGGATTCATACATGCAAAAGGAAGAATTGGGATTGTTTCTAAAAGCGGAACTTT
>JBKEHQ010000037.1:0-12891 GCA_046710875.1 Candidatus Thalassarchaeaceae archaeon | reverse complement strand
GTCAAACTCCATCATAAAATTAACTGCCACTTCGATAGAATCTGGAACTGTATTACAAGTTGAGATCCCTGCCCCAATAAGTACTTCTTTAATTATAGTTGCATTTAAACGCGTTGCTGCTATTCCAATTTTATCTAATGCACCAACATCACTGATTAATGGTTTTACTAAATCAATGCTTTCTCTGGCTGGGCTACCTCCGCCAATTACGAGCCCTATTTTTGTCCCGTTATTGACTATTTTACCTATGATGTCAACTAATTCAGTAAGCCAGATTTGACGCATTTCAATTTCCGGACGCAATAAACTTCCTCCCAATGCAGCCACGATGGTCGCCATTAGATGAGGGAAGAAGATGCTCCCTTTCAAGTTCTATGCTCTCAATGGGCTGAAGGGTTGAAATGCATTCCCCCACGACATTTCACAGAGGGGTGTCGATGGCTGAAGATTTAGAAACACAACAGCGCAGATTAAAACTTAAAAAAACCCTTGAAGAACTTTCACAGATGAAGGGCATGGGGACTGAATTAGTGACAGTCATCATACCTCCTGATAAGATGATAAGTGACGTAAGGCATCAATTATCTCAAGAGGCCGGTCAAGCAGCCAATATTAAATCTAAATCTACAAAAAAACATGTTACTGATGCAATAGAATCTGCTTTATCTACTCTTAACAGATACAAGACACCCGGCATAAGTGGAATTGCAATATTCGTCGGGCACGTAATTGTAGGAAATAATAAAACTCGATTAATTTCTACAGTAATTGATGATCCTCATGAACCTTTCACCTCTTCCAGGTATAGGTGCGACTCGTCCTTTGAAGTTAGTCAACTTGAAGAAATGTTAATTGATAGGACGGCATATGGTTTGTTTGTAATAGATCGTTCAGAAGCCGCATATGGATTAGCATCTGGAAAAAGATTACATTGTCAAGAACATGTGACTTCCTTGGTCCCTTCAAAACATGGAAGGGGAGGGCAATCTGCTCAAAGATTCGAAAGATTAATCGAAGAAGCAGCACATAAATTCTTCAAAAAATCTGCTGAAAGAGCGTGTGCTTATTGGTTACCTATGATTGATAATTTGAAAGGAATAATAATTGGAGGACCAGGAGCTACAAAAGATTTTGTAATTAGAAATGACTACTTCCACCATGAGATTACAAAACTTATCAGAGAGCCTTATTTTGATGTAGGCTATTCCAATGAAAGTGGCCTGAGGGAACTCATACAAAGGGCAGGAGGACTAATGGACCAGATAGAATTGGATGTTGAAAGAAAATTAGTAGATAATTTTCTTAGGGAAGTAATGCAAACTAATCCAAAAGCGACTTATGGGGAAGTAATGATTCGTTCAGCATTAGAACAAGGCGCAGTTGAAACGTTACTCCTGTCTGAAGCATTATCAAAGCGTCGAGTGGAATGGTCATGTAAAAAGTGTAAAGAAATCTGGGAATCTACTCAAAATAATCGTTCTGAGATTTCTAAATGCCCTAAATGTAAATCCTCAGATGATGTCATCAATAATCCTGATAAAACTATCGATTTAATAGATGAACTTTCTCTTTTAGCAGAACGTACTTCTTCCAAAGTTAGATTAGTATCCCTAGATACTGAAGAAGGGGCAACTCTCAATGCATCATTTGGAGGTATAGCAGCCCTCTTAAGATATTCATGGTCGTGAGGAATTTTTTTGCAAATATTGATAAAAGAAATCTATCCATTTTTTGTGGAGGTATTTTCTAAACTAGGTGTAGAAGAAGATGATTGGGGCAATCTTCTCGCATCGGCTACAAAAGAAGGTCATGCTGATGTTGCACTACCGTGCCATTCTTTATCTAAAATTCTTAAAAAATCACCTCTTGAAATATCATCAGATGTAATCAATTTACTTTCTAATGATTTATCTCAAATTGCTAAAATTTCATGCATGAATGGTTTCATTAACGTTCGAGCCACAAATGATTGGATGGGGTCAAAACTCCAGGAAATATCATCTGACTCAAGATTGGGAATTCCTGAGGAAGATAATCGCAAAATCGTAGTTGACTATTCTGCACCTAATGTTGCTAAAGAAATGCATGTAGGCCATCTTCGTTCCACTGTTATCGGTGATTCAATAGTTAGGATATTATTATTTAAAGGGCATACTGTCATTAGGGAGAATCATATTGGAGATTGGGGCACTCCATTCGGCATGCTAATATAGCATCTTTTGGATATGGGTGAAGGTGAAGCAGCAAATGAACTCAATGTTGGCGATTTAGATGGATTTTATAAACAAGCCAGATCTAAGTTCAATTCCTCAAATGATTTTGCAAAAAGATCCAGAAATAGAGTTGTACTATTGCAAAGTGGTGATTCTGGCACATTAAGATTATGGAAAATTTTGGTATCTGAATCAATGCGATATTTTAATGAAGTATATTCAATGTTGAATGTTTTACTTGTCGATGAGGATATCAAAGGTGAATCCTCTTATCATGATTTATTACCAGTTGTAATTGAACGACTTAAGGGCGCCAATATTCTAGTGGAAAGTGATGGTGCAGAAGTCGTTTTTCCTCGTAAAAAATGGATTAATAGGGAAGGTAAAGAAATGCCAATGATGATTCGAAAAGGTGACGGAGGATATAATTATTCAGCTACGGATCTGGCTTGTATCATAGATAGAGCTGAAAATTTAAGTATTAATGATTTTCTTTATGTTGTAGGGACTCCTCAAAAACAACATTTTGAAATGGTTTTCGATATTGCTGAAATGGCAGGCTTGATTAATGAAAATCATAATTTGGTACATATAAATTTTGGTTCAGTACTCGGGCCAGATGGAAAAATATTCAAAAGTAGGGAGGGCAATACTATCAAATTAGTTGATCTATTATTGGAATCAATTTCAAGAGCAGCGGCCACAATAAAAGAAAAAAATCCTTCATTAAATTCTGATGAACGTAATAAAGTAGCTAAAATGATAGGCATAGGTGCAGTCAAATATGCTGATTTATCTACCGAAAGATCCAAAGATTATATTTTCAATTGGGACAAAATGTTATCCTTCGAGGGCAATACATCGCCTTATTTGCAATACGCGCATGCTAGAATTTGTAGTATATTTTCTAAATCAAACATATCTAGAAATGTTTCCCGTAATTCTAAATTTAATATTTTTGAGAAAGAAGAACAACTTCTTTCTAGGAGGCTACTTGTATTTTCTAGCCATTTGGAAGAAACTATAACTAATTATTCCCCACATAGATTATGTAATTATTTATACTCATTAGCATCTTCATTTGCTTCATTTTATGAAAATTGCCCCGTTTTAAAGTCTGAAAACATAGAAATAATGCATAGTAGGTTGGCACTATGTGATTTAACTGCTAGGACTTTAAATTTAGGGATGGAATTATTGGGAATCGAATGCCCCGAAGAAATGTAGTTTTAATTATACGATAAATATCTCACAAAGCTACCATAAATAATTCCCGATAATGCTAAACTTTCTTCGTTAAATCTATCCATTGAATCCAAATAGGTGTGATATTCTGATGAACCAGAGCCATAACAAACCAAAGAAATCCCAAATTTATCTTCACTAATTTCATAAACAAACGGAGCATGATCGGAATTCTTGGGCATTTCTTCAGAGTCTAAAAGCATTACATTAATTTTGTATTTATCATATAGGTTACTATACTCATCCCTAAATGTCTCAACAATTTTGTTGATATGGGATATGTCATTATTGTTATTTCCAAATAAAGTTACTCCATTATTTCTTTCTAAGTCTACATGATTCATATCCAAATTGATATACAGCCTTAGATCTTTCTCTAATCTATTCTGATGTTTTTTTACCCATTCGCTCGACCCCAACAATCCTTCTTCTTCGCCCCCCCAAGTACAGAACCACAAGGTGTAATGAGGCTTGCCGTGTTCACTTAATATTTCACTAAATTGTCTGGATATTTCTTGAAGCGTCGCGGCCCCTGCAGTATTATCAATTGCTCCCTGGCCATTATAGACTGTGTCGTGATGTGCACCAAAAATAATTAATTTATCCGTTTTACCTTCTATTATCCCACAAGGGACATATATTGTCCCGGTTCCCTGATTTTGAACATCAACAATCACCTGTATCCTTGAATTCCCATTAACTACTTCATTTACAATATACTCTCCAACACTTTTTGATGCCATTAAGAAACCAATGCCTTCAGGAAGATTACTAAAAGAATCCACATTTAACGATTTAAAATATGGTACACAATCGTTTTCTATTAATTCTCCACAATTTGTTTTTTCATTAATTAAAATTAAACCTGATAATTGATTTTCTTGAGCTCTTAAAAATAATACTGTGTTATTTTCAGTTGCAGATTCATTATTTATTGAATCTCTAAGCCAAACTAATCCTATTCCTTGTGATGCTGTGCCCCAATTTTTATCAGCACTTCCTACGCCTAAATCGATTACATTAGTTTCACTTGCATATCTGACGTCCATTGAACCACTGTATCCTTGAATTACATAATCTTCAGTATGTGTAAATTCTATTATATCTCTATTTGCATCTGCAATTGAACATGGAGTAGGGCCTGCTAAAATTCCTCCTATATCCCCAGGGGCACATAATGACAATTCAAATTGATTTCCCATTACAAACATGGGAACTTTAAACTCTTCGATTGTTGAAGGTATATTCATTTCTGAGAAATTATATTTTATCGATTCAGCAGTATTTTTTTCTTCAATAGTTCCTGATAACCTTCCTCCCCAATCTGGATGTCCAAGGTTAACAAGAGTTTGTGCATACTCCCTAGATTGGTTTTTATCAAAATCTATTAAAATATAATCTTCTTCTCCGCCTATGATATCTAATATTCTATCTGAATTCAATAGTGCACCTCCAGACATGCCGATTATTACAATTGCTATTATCGATAACGTTGAGAATTGAATTGACTTTATGTAATTATATTTGTCAATAATGAAATTTAATACATGATATTTATTTTTTTTATCTTCTATGATCTCTGCATGAATAATTATTTCGTCCTCTAGTCTTTTTATGAGTTGAGCCTTATTTCCGGTATGAGGTAAATTATTGTTTTTTAATTCATATTTTAGTTCCTTAACGGTCATATCATGCCAATTTTTCATAATAATTCCTACACTTAAATTTCAATAATGGGGAAATTAAATTTATAATAAATAGATTATCTATTGATTTCAGTCCCATCCCATCTTTTACCTAAATTATGCTCTATGTCTAGTTGATCTAGTATTCTAGCCACTACAAAATCTATCAATTCTTCTATTGAAGTGGGATTATGATAAAATCCCGGGCTCGCTGGTAGAATTATAACGCCCCAAGATGACATCTTTGCCATTGCTTCTAAATGGACAGTCGCAAAAGGAGTCTCTCGCGGAACTAAAATCAATTTTCTACCTTCTTTTAATGCTACTAGTGCACTCCTTGTAGCTAAATTATCTGAAATTCCAGCGGCAATTTTACCAATTGTAGTCCCACTTGTAGGGCATATTATGTATGCATCGAATTTAGCAGATCCGGAAGCCGGTCTCGCGGCTAAATTTTTATTATCATGCAATGTCACTCCTTCAATATTGGCTAATTCTTCAGGAGTAATGGAGCATTCTAGTTTTAGATTTATTGCACCTGCATTTGTAACTATCAAATCTATTTCCCAATTAGCATCTAATAATGCCCTAACTAAACGGACAGCATATTGAGCTCCAGATGCTCCTGTTATTGCAACAACTGCTTTGGCCATGATTATTGCGTACATAGTATACATTTTGAACTATTGCTTGTATTCTTTGAAACAAATAGGCATCATAATTGGCAATAATACCCAATTTAATTATTATATTTTTAAATTAATAATCATATATTTCCTTCATAAGGGCTCTAGTATGAGTAATATATTTGAAGTTAATAGTTATATTTTTTGATCGATATTCCAAGGCAATATTTCTTTTACTTTCCTTTTTAAAGTTTTTTCAATATTGGAAATTATGGCATCTTCTAATCTTAAACGGTCTATTTTATGGCCTTCCTTGTCATGAGTGTGGCCTAATTTATCTAATGATGTAGTTGTCCCCTTTTCCAAGCCACAACATAAGAGATCCTCTATTCTACTTCCAGGAGTTGCGTAATTTATAGCCAATCCATGTCTACTGACCCATTGTAGAAAAGCCAAGCCAATAGAACAAATTTTTTTGCCGTCTATCCAAACTCCCATCATCTCCGGATTACGGCATGCAATCAAACCGCAATCTAATAATGAATTAATTACTAATTGTTCAAATTTACCTATTATTTTTCTGATACTTTGCTCCTTAGTTCCCCATTTAATTATTGGATATACTACTAATTGCCCGGGTCCATGCCAAGTAATTCCGCCACCTCTATCTACGTCTACTTTCTTGTAATCACTACTTATTTCTACTTCCTCTCGTCTTGATTTAGCCCCAATTGTAACAATTTCAGGATGTTCAACAATAATTATTGTATCAATTATTTCATCATTTATCCTCTTTTTTTGCATTACTTTCATAAAATCGGAAACTATGTTATGTTCAATTATTCCAGCCCTAATGACTCGAACTTCATCCAAAAAATCCCTCACCTATGCTGAATGAATTGCATGACCAAGAGCTTTCATAACACTTTCATGGAATGATTCCGTCATTGTTGGGTGTGCATGGACTGTATCTGCAATATCTTCCAATAATGCACCCATCTCTAAAGCTAAAATAAACTCTCCACTTAATTCTGCTACATGACTCCCTACGGCTTGAATTCCAAGTATGACATGGTCATCTTTTCTCGCTACTACTCGTACAAAGCCTCCAGTTTTTTCCGCCTCAAGAGTCAATGCTCTTCCATTAGCGGCTAAAGGAAATTTGCCAATTATTACATTTTCGCCTCTATTTTTGGCTTGTTCGGGATCCAGTCCTACAGAAACAATTTCAGGTTCTGTAAAAACTATTGCTGGAATGGCAATTTTATCGAATTCTCTATTTTTTCCAGCAATAATTTCTGCCACCATTTCTCCTTGTGCACTTGCTTTATGGGCTAACATTGGCTCTCCTGCTACATCTCCAATTGCATAAACTCCGGGAGCTGATGTCCGGCATTGTCTATCAATCCTAATGAAATTTCCAGATGCATCCATTCTAATTCCCATATTTTCTATTCCCCAACCTTTTGAGTTAGGCCTTCTACCTACTGTGACCAATATTTTATCTACTTTTAATGTATGATTCTCATCATTTTTATCAAAATTAAGATTTACTTTTCTTGATGCGCCCTTTCCTTTTATCTCTGCACCTCTTGCTAGCGAATTAGTGTGAATTGTAACTTTATGTCTTTTAAGCCATATTTCCAATGGTCGTCGAATTTCTTTATCCATAATTGACAGTATATTGTCCATTCCTTCTACTATTGTTACTTCCGAACCCAATTTAGTTAATGCACAACCTAATTCTAAACCTATATATCCTCCTCCAACGATTGCAACGCTCTTCGGTAGTTTATTCAAACTTAGTGCACCACTCGAAGAGAGTATGAATTCTTCATCACATGGCATAAATGGTAGATCTATGTGACTCGATCCAGTTGCAATGATAATATTTTCTGCTTCTATGGTAATTTCTCCATCTTCAGTATTAACTATGCATCTCTTTGCTTCAGTAAATTTTGCCCATCCTTTGATTACTTCTACTCCTGCATTCTTTAGCAGCGCATCGACTCCATTGGTTAATTTATTTACTATGCCATCTTTCCAATTTGTTAATTCAGCCATATCTAATTTTGTAGTTCCTTCTACTGTCAATCCCATATGGCCTTCTTTGACACTATGTTTTTGAAGTGACTCAAATCGTTCTGCAGCATGAATTATTGCTTTACTTGGTATGCAACCGACATTTAAACATACGCCTCCTGCCTTATTTCCCTCAATTATTATAGTATCTAAGCCCAATTGACCTGCTCTAATTCCTGCAACATATCCTCCAGGACCTGCTCCAATTATTAGGACTTTACATTTACGAATTTCCGCCATATCATCCCTCATATAAATATTAAAGCAGGGTTTTCTAACATTCTCTTCAAATGTTGAATCAATGCTGCGCCATCTGCGCCATCTACAACTCTGTGATCAAATGAACTAGAAATATTCATTATTCTTCTGATAATTATTTGCCCATTCTTAACTACTGGCATTTCCCTCGCTTTATGGACTCCTAATATTGCTACTTCTGGATGATTAATTATTGGAGTAGCGCCTAATCCTCCATCTCTTCCTAAACTAGTGATGGTAAAGGTCGATCCTCCTAACTCATCTAAGCTAGCAGTTCCTTTTCGGGCAGCTCCAGATACTCTTTGCATTTCTGATGCAGTGGTCCAAATATCCATGGTTTCAACATTTTTTACAACTGGCACATATAATCCTCTATCTGTTTGGGTTGCAATTCCTAAATTTATTCCACTATGCCTTCTTACAATATTTACTTTATCGTCAAATATTGCATTACATTCTGGATGATCTGGCATTATTTTAGATAAAGCCATCATTATGAATGGTAAGTATGTTAATTTAGGTTGAGCATCATCTCTGGAGTAATTTAAATTATTTCTTAATTCTTCTAATTGAGTTACATCAATTTCTTCAAAATATGAAAAATGAGGTATCGTTCTTTTACTAATTACCATTTGTTCAGCAATCTTCCGCCTTAATCCTACAACTTTGACTTCAGTTATTGCTTCTCTTTTAATATTATGATTATTATTAATGAAGCCAGATGTTATCCCTTTCGTAGCAATATTTACGTCTAAATCTGCATGCCTTATTCTTCCAGCAGGGCCGGATCCATTAATATTTACTAAATTTATTCCTGCCTCTCTTGCCCTCCTTCTTACTGCCGGACTTGCCAAAATTCTCTCATTATTTCTTATATTATTTGGAATTTCGGATCCTACTGAATTTAATCTTGCTGGCGATATAGCAGCAGGTTCCGGTAAAACTTCAGGTTCCGGTAATACTTCAGGTAAAACTTCAGGTTTTGGTAAATTTTTTGCTTCCGATACATTCTTAGATTCTGTTACGATGAAATCTCCCTCTAAATCTTCATCAGAATTTTCTGAATCAAAACTTATCAAGGTAGTTCCAACTGGTACCATATCTCCAATATCTCCACTCAATGATAATACTGTTCCATCTGTTGGAGATGGTATAGTAACAGTTGCTTTATCTGTCATGATATCTACAATTGGATCATCTTCCTTTACCGTATCTCCAATTGATACATGCCACTCAACTATTTCTCCTTCAACTACTCCTTCTCCTATATCGGGAAGTTTAAATTCATATTTCGCCATATCATTCCTCCTGTGTTTTTTTAATCGCGGCAATTATTCGTGCCGGACTAGGCATATAATCCCACTCTGTAGTATGAGGGAAGGGAGTATCCCAACCTGCTACTCTTTCTATGGGACTTTCCAAGTTGTAAAAACATCTTTCTTGTATTGATGCGGATAATTCAGATCCAAAACCACTGGTCTTAGGGGCTTCATGGACTATGACGCATCTACCAGTTTTCTTTACAGAATTTATTATAGTTTCCTTATCCCATGGAATAAGGGTCTGTAGATCTATCAATTCACAACTAATCCCTGAATCTTTAATTGCCTTTTCTGCAACATGCACCATCGTTCCCCATGCTATTACAGTACAATCTGTCCCTTCTTTTGCAATTCTAGCTTGACCCAATGGAATCTTGTAGTGTGACTCTGGAACTTCAGATTCCGAGTGTCCTTTCCACGTAGGTACATTATGGGGGTCACCATAAAATGGCCCCCGATAGCATCTTTTGGGTTCAAAAAATATTACCGGATCATTGGATTCAATGGCGCTAATTAATAATCCTTTTGAGTTGTATGGCGTGGAGCAATAGACTACTTTTAATCCCGGCGTGTGAGTAAATTGTGATTCTGGTGACTGAGAGTGGTGATGCCCTCCTCTAATTCCTCCACCTGCCGGTGTACGAAATGTAACTGGGCACCAAAATTCTCCACCCGACCTATGTCTAACTTTTGCTATTTCATTAACTATTTGGTCATATGCAGGGAATATATAATCTGCAAACTGAATTTCTACTACTGGTCTTAATCCATTTATTCCCATTCCAAATGCCGTTGCAGCTATGCCTCCCTCTGATAATGGTGAATCAAATACTCGATGCTTCCCAAATTTACTTTGTAATCCATCACTTGTTCTAAAAACTCCACCAAAATATCCTATATCTTCGCCAAATAGAATCACATCTGAATCTTTTTCTAGCATATTACTAAGTGCACTATTAACTGATTGTACCATGTTCATTTCAACCAACTATTCCACCTTCCATTTATTCATTTCATCCCATTGTTCTTGCAAGTGCCATGGTACATTTTCATAAACTTCTGTAAAGATTGTATCTGATGATGGATATGGCCCATTAGCTAAATCTCCATGTTTAACGGCTTCTTTGTATGCTAAAACGACTTCTGCATCTATTTCTTTCTCTAATTGTAAATGCTTTTTGTCTGTCCAATCATAATTCTTTATTAGGTGTAATTTTAATCTTTCTATTGGATCTCCACCGGGCCAAAATTCATGTTCATTTGAGGGCCGATATCTAGATGGATCGTCACTACTACTATGCGCTCCGGCCCTATATGTCAAAATTTCAATGTGTGTTGCACCTAATCCGATTTTGGCTCGTTCTCTGGCCCATTTAGTAACAGAATATAATGCCAAAAAGTCATTTCCATCTACTCTGAAGCATGGTATCCCATATGCAAGCCCCCTACTGGCAAAATTTGTTGAACCACTCGCCATACTATAATGAGTAGAAATCGCCCAATGATTATTTACTACATTTAAGATAACTGGTGCTTTATAGACACTAGCAAAATTAAGTCCGTAATGATAATCACCTTCTGCAGAAGCACCATCGCCAATCCAAGTAATAGTAACTTCATTCAATTTTTTATATTTTGATGCAAGTGCTACTCCAACTGCCTGACTAAATTGAGTACCTACTGGGCTAGAAATTGAAATAAATCTACCCTTTTTGTAAGTATAATGAACTGGCATCTGCCTTCCTTTTACATTATCTTCAACATTACCAATGCAATGGCATATCATGCTCACCATACTTCTACCTCTAACAAATTGAGCACCTGGCTGCCTGTAAGTTGGAAATATCCAGTCTTGTACCTCTAACGCCATAGTTTGTGCTATTGCTATACATTCTTCTCCTAATGATTGCATGTAAAAAGATAATTTTCCAGTTCTCTGCATTTTCATCATTCTATCGTCAAATATGCGTAATCTAACCATATGTTTTAATCCTTGTAATATTTCTCTATATTCCAGATTTGGATCCCAATCGCCATATGCCATTCCTTCGTCATCCATTACTCGAACTAGTCCTCTGGAATGGGCAGATGTTTCTTCTGATTCGCAGTCAATTGGGGGTTTTTTCAGATCTTTAGGAGTCCATTTCCATTTATCAAAAACTGGATTATCTCCAGGCCTAAATGGGGCATCAGGAATATGGATGGTGATATTTCCTTCCTCCTCGCTTGACATATACTAACCCCAGCCTCTTAGTTATAATATATTCTTTGGAAAACTAATTTCCAAATTGACCCTCATAAATAATATTACTTATTGCTGATCCATTTTTATCTAAAGTTGATACACGCCCTCTTCCTTCCGATTCTTCCCATTGTAAACCTGCCCTATAGGAAGATCTTACTAATGGGCCACTCGCAACAGCAGAAAATCCCATCTTTCTCGCTTCATAATCATATTTTGCAAATTGACTAGGATTAGGAAATCGAGATACAGGTAGATGTTTGATACTAGGCTGAAGATACTGCCCAAGAGTAATCATGTCTACTCCAATGTTTCTTAATTCTTTCATTGCTTCGATAACTTCATCATCATTCTCGCCCAATCCGACCATTATGCTCGTTTTGATTTTAATATCGGGCCGTAATTTTCTCGCCTCAGAAAGTATTTTTAGTGATTGCGAGAAAGATGCTCGAGGATCTCTAACCTTGGAATCTAGGCGTCGTACACACTCTACATTATGTGCAAAAACTTTGATCGGCAATTCGTCTAATAATATATTTAATGCTTTTAAATTACCATCTAAGTCAGAACATAAAAGTTCCAATCCTACATTTGGAGTAGTATTTTTTACTGAAATTATGCAGTCCCTGTAATGATTTGCACCCCCATCTTCTAAATCATCCCTATTTACAACAGTGATAACTGCATAATCTAGATCCATTCTTCTGATTGCATCTGCTAATTCTCGTGGTTCGTCTTTATTTAATTTTTCAGGATTTTTTACTGTACCAACTGCACAAAATTTACATCCTCTAGTGCAAACTTCTCCAGCCACCATAAATGTCGCAGTACCTCTTCCCCAACAATCATGAATATTAGGACATCTAGCTTCCTCACAAACTGTATTCAAACCATGCTCACGAACATTATTTCTAGCCTCATTAAATCTTTCTTGAGCCTTTCCTACTGGTAATGAGGTCTTGAACCATTCGGGAAGTCTTTTTCTATTCATTTTCCTTCTTTCTAATGCAGTAAGCTTAGATTTATCTAAGACTAATGCATCTCCTGATGTTTCCGACTCAATTGTTGGTAGTCGCGGCACCATTGGTATGACGAGTAGACGTTGAAAGTTAACCATTATCATATCTATTCTATGAATTAAACTAAAAGTAGTAAAAAGCAACCGATACTCGGTAAACTATGGATAGAGGTACAGTATTAATTACGGGGGCATCAAAA
>JBKEHQ010000036.1:0-13023 GCA_046710875.1 Candidatus Thalassarchaeaceae archaeon | reverse complement strand
AATACTGATAAAATCTCCAAGGCGATTTTTAGCCCACTCTAGGCGTGATGCTTCATCTCCACCAACTAATCCTACTTCCATAATCTCAGGTGTTTTTGTTGGTATACTTCTTACTAGAGTAGGTTGGGTTGCTACAATTAACCTAACTTCACATAAATTATATGATTTTAAAGCTTCAAACGATTCCTCAATATTTTCTTTCTTTCTTATTGGAATTCTGCCACCTCTTTTTTCAGGTTTAATTCCTTCATCTTCGCCATTTTTGGCCTTAGCATCATTTGCTAATCTAGGCATTAGTCCATCTGGAGAGGATTCTGATAAATCTGCCCAGACTTCACCGGCAGTTTGCATACCATATGGAGTGTTTGTGTAGCCCCTTACTGCAAGTACCTTCATTGGAGGTGCCTCTACAACTGTAACTGCTTTTCTAATTTCTTGACCGGCTGATGTAGAGTTAGGGTTATTATCACGAATCATTATGTGAGTCATGCCGGCTTTCCATCCCGAGAATCCTTGAATTCTTATCTCAGAAGATTCTTGTTCCGGCCATGATGAGATACGAGGAAACTGACGAACCGCACGTTTCCTAGGGCTATAGCCCATACTACCTCTGCGCGGTTTACTCTTATCTGCCATTTTGCATTTCTCCTATTAAATTCCGTTTTTTGCCGTAAACGGCAAAAAAGGGCCCAATACGCTAAGGAGATACCGTGACACCGATGTTGGTTTTACGATTGTAAAAACAACATTTGGGTTGTAAACAGAGCCCTAGGTGTCTGGTATCTCACGTTGTGAGCGGCCTTCCGACTAACATACCCTATTTGAACGAATCGGGATAGTGGCAATCTCATTCCATAGAACTCAAGTATCAAAATTGTGTCAACCATTTTGAACTATGTCCACTAACGAACTATACATGCCACCCATGGTAACCCATGTTAACTTGTCTGAAAAGACAGTTGAGGCACGCGCATATCAATTGGAAGCCTTAAATGAAATTCTAACTAATTCGATGATGTTAGTACTACCAACTGCTGCAGGTAAAACTGCTGTAGCATGGATGGCTACTGCTGAAAAATTAACTAAAGAGGATGGTTGGGTCCTAATGGTTGCCCCAACTGTTGCTCTCGTCAATCAACACCTACAAGGAATGATTAAAATGATTGAGAGTAAAGGTAAACTCCCAATCTCCATAACAGGTCAAAACCCAAAAAAATCACGATTAAAATTGTGGCTATCATCCCGCATTATAATTGCAACTCCCCAAGTTGCTAGAAATGACATAAAAAATGGAATTTTGGATATTTCGAATTGTTCAATGATGATTGTAGATGAGGCACATCATTCAACTGGCAATCATGCCATGGCTGAATTAGGTGAAATGTATAATTCTAATTCTGATTATGGATTGGTTCTTGCAATGACTGCAAGTCCGGGGCATACAATTTCTAAAGTGGCAGAGATCTGCAAAAGACTCTCAATTAATAGAATTCACCTTAGATCCTCCGAAGATTATATGTTAACAGGTTATTTATCTAACTTAGAAATTCAGGAGATTAAAGTCATAGTTCCCGAAGAGATACATAATATGGCCAATCCATTAAAAATTTGGCAACAAGGAATTGTTGATCAGGAAAGGCGTAAGGGAAGATATATCATGCCTGGAGAAATTAATCATATTGGATTAACTACTGCCATGGAAAGAGCGCAGACTGCCATTACAAGGGGAGATAAGACAGCATTTATTTCAGTTTCTCAAATTGCGATTGCGATGCGATTGCATCATTTGATAAATCACCTGTTGTGTCAAGGAACAGCAGCATCTGGTGAATTTTTAAATAGAATGAAAATGAACTTAGACAATAAATCTATTCGAATGTTTATGAGAGATTTGAGAATTCAAAATTTAATTAGTAATATTCAACAAAGGGATGAAATTCACTCTAAGATTAGTGCAGTAAGAAGATTAGTGAGAGAAAGATTACGAAGAAATCCTAACAGTAGAATAATTATTTTCGCAAATTATCGAGATACCATAAAAGTACTTGAAGTTGCATTAAATGATTTAAAGGGTGCTAGGGCGATTAAATTTGTTGGACAATCAAAAAGAATTGGAGAAGAAGGTATGAATCCCAAAAAACAAATTGAGAAATTAGAGGAGTTTAAAAATGGAAATTCTAATATCCTACTTTCAACCTCAGTTGGAGAAGAGGGATTGGATATCCCTAGTGCAGATTTAGTAATATTTTATGAACCTGTTTCTAGTGAAACTAGAACCATTCAAAGAAGAGGTCGGACCGGAAGACATAGGGAAGGAGAAGTAATAGTATTAGTGGCGGAAGGGACCAGAGATGAAGGCGCTAGCTTAGCTGCATTAAGAAGAGAAATGAATATGAAGAAGGCTGTTCAAAGAGTTAAGCGTACCCTTCCAAATTTAAACAATATAAACAGGACAAAATTAGATAATTTTTCGATAAATGATTCAGGCATTGTTATGACTTCGGAGGAATTTATTGATCGTGAAAGGGCCATCCGGCAACCAAAGGTTTCTGAATTTGATCAAACGAAATTGAATTCAAGGTCTAGTGAAAGGAAAATAATAAATTTCAAATCAAAGGAACAAAGGGGACTTAATGACTATTAGTTAATTTAATTCCCAATTACCGATATTCTCGTTCGTAATTGAGCCAATCGTGTGTTATGATGTCCAAATGCAAAATCGATCATTTCTGTTAAGTGCATTATTGGGATATTGATTGGCTTTTCTACTATCCTAGATGCTTTTCCTTGATATATATCCATTATTGTATGAGATAAATTACATGCGCTCACTATTAATTGCGCCCCTTCATCTTTTGCATCCAAAATCACATTAGCAGATTGAAGTAATACTGTGGGCTCTTCAGAAAGTAATCCTGGGACTCCAACACTCTTAGTCCGACTACCCCATTCAACAGGTATTCCCCCTATTGATTGAATTAACTTTTCCAGATATGATGGGTCGTAAACATCATCATCGCCACACATGCCACTTTGTTGCATATTTGGGCCATAGTAACCTGCTATCATAAAATTTAACGGATTTTTAACTTTTAATTCTATTTTTTCCAATCCGATTTCATCAACTAGTACGTGGAGTAAATGGTGAACTTTGACGCCGCCATTGAATTTTAAATTGCAGGTTTTCATCAAAGTAGAGTTAATTTCTGCTAATAATATATTATTTCCCATTAGAGTTTGTAAATCTTCATTCAAGTTTCCAGCAGTAGCAGCACAAGGAGTCATTATGTCAAGCCCTAAAGATTCTGCCATTGCGAATGTACGGGCATTTAGTGTTAATTGGAGCCTATTATTTGCTTGCCTCATAATTCCAGCACCACAACTGGTTGCACCTTCTAAAATAGTTAATTCGATTCCTAATGATTTTGCTATTGGCATCATAGTATCATTCACTTCAGGAGCACTACTATGTGAAACATTACCCGGATGATAGGCATATTTCAAGGGCATTAAAATCTTCCATCCAGTTCATTAAAAATTGCGATAACTTCATGATGATTATTTATTGATGAGTTGAATTGTTTTGGCATTTTACCTATTCCTGCCGGAGGTAAAACCATACCGAGGCCATCATTAATCATATTTCCACCAGTCCGAGTGAATCCAAGTAACATTCTTGCAGTCACTCCTGAGAAAAGATTACTAAGAAGGCCAAGTGGCCCCAAAACTTGCCTGAATAATACTGTATCATTGACCTTGCCACTACTCTTTATTGACCAGGTATACCACCATACATGCTTACCATGCCTTCCAGTGAATGATGATTGACTTAGTGCCAAAGTTCTAGCATCCAATAAAGCATCGGAAATTGATAGTTTATTAGATTCCTGACGCCTAATCGAAGATAAATCTGTTTCTGAGTTAATTCCTTTGCTTGATCCTATGTATTTATCAATTTCATTCTTCTTATTATTTGAAATTCTTGGATCGTTCCGTCTTGCCCATGCAGACACTATATTTGATGGGCCAACATATGATTCAGAGAATGGCGTAGTGTCTGAGCTGGCATGTAAGAGAATTGAGCTCTGGAAGTCTTTTATCGAATGTAAGTATGATGCTTCTGATTGGCTCATTATCCCAATGGTGCCCTGGGAAGTATCCTTCCCTTCTCTTGTGGCGGAAATCATCCAAGGTTCACTAATTTCTCTAGCCCTCTCAAGGGCCCATGTATCAACTAATAAGTCACGGATAATAGTAAAACATGGAAGAGGTTCAATTCTTAAATTTAATTTTCCTATTTTAGGAGAATATATTGAGTCTAAACATATAGTTCCAGGAAGTATTAGCCGGCCATTTATAGAAATTGCAGTATTGGGATCTTCCGCAACTCCATCTCTAAAAGTCAAGGTCCCATCATGCGTACTTTTGATAGATCTGAGAACTTCTAGGACAGACATATTTCCAGGTAAAGAGCACAACCAAGTATCTTTACCCGTAGAGTTTGTTTGAGGATCGTATCTAAATATAGATACTTCAACTTGCAATTTTTTAGAAATTAAAGAGGGGATGGCAAAGCCGTCATCATCTGAAGCACCTACTGTATCTGTCCCAGATACGAATTGTTTAATCAAATTTAATTTTGATTCATGAAAATTACCAGTTTCGTCAACTGCTGCCATGGAAGTCAGGGCATCAAAAGTCCATTCCCTAGCTAAGGTTTCATAATCAACGTCACAATCAACCCTTGTTACCAATCGATTTGCCCCTAACTCATCAAATCTAATATCCCAATCTTTACCTGATTGACAGAATAAATCATAACTTGAGTCACCCAATGAGAGTACTGAATAATTAGTGTTATTGAGTTTAGGCGCCGCATCATCGCTTGCAGATTTCCACAACTCTTCTGCGTTATCTGGCATTTCTCCCTCACCCCAGGTCGAGCACACAATCAGTACGCGTTTATGATTAGTAAGAGTATTAAAATCGAGCCCATCCATGTCATAAACTTTACCAATGAGGCCATATTTAGTAGCATCCTTTACTATTTTTGATGCTAACTCTTCAGAGTTACCAGATTGTGAGCCGAAAAGAACAGCGAGTTCCCTGTCTCCATTATTGAGAAAATCTTCAATACTATCCGACACTGGCGCATCTAATTTTTCAGATACGGAATTATCAATAACATCAGAATTTTTAGCAATTTCTTTATCAGTAATTGTAATTTCGACGCCAGACTCGACATTGAGTTCGCTCATTTTTTGGATACTTTGTTCCATCCACATTTTAGCAGGTTCTTCAAAATCGACATCGCAATCTACACGAGGGTGAATTCGATTAGCTCCTTTTGTTTCGAACCAATTATCCCATTCCTTACCAGATTCACAGAACAAATCATAAGATGAGTCTCCAAGTGCTAATACTGAAAAGTTGATATTATTTAGTGAGGTGATATCTGCGGAGTTAGCTGCTTCCCAGAGATCTTCAGCATTGTCAGGTTGCTCCCCGTCACCCCATGTACTGCAACAGATCAAAATCCTTGTTTGAGAAATTATATCGGAAACCGTAACTTCATCCATGGCCCTAACGGTTGGATTTAGATTATTTTTGGAAGAAAATTTTCCAGCATTTATAGCAATTTCTTCCGAATTACCAGACTGTGAACCATATAAAATAAGTAATGACCGTGCATCCGACATAATATCACCTAAAGTGCTCTATATCTGTTCCACACGCAACCGATTATTATAACTCTCGTTTTTATTTTTCATAAAAATGATGGAAGCGCAGACTATTACATTCCCATTCCATCAAAATCTCCGGCATCCATAGGGCCGGAACTCTTGCTAGAGATTACATCATCAATCCTTAAAATCATTACAGCTGTTTCCGAAGCACTTTGAATTGCCTGTTCTACTACCCTACTTGGTTCGAAAACATTTGCTTTTTTCATATCGGCAACACCTCCGTCATACACATTTACTCCAAATGTCGATTTACCTTCTGAGTGAGCTTTTCTGATATCTATAATGGTATTAACCGGATCTAAACCGGCATTTTCTGCAAGAGTCCTAGGTATTACTTCCAATGCTCCCGAAAAGGCCTCTATAGCCATTTGTTCTCTGCCGCCAATTCCTTCAGCATACGAACGTAAATCTCTACTTATTGCAGCGAGAACTGATCCCCCTCCAGTAAGAATTGCACCATCTTCATGAGCAACTGCTACAACTCCTATTGCATCATCAAATGCTCTACGAATTTCATCAACTACGTGTTCGGTTCCCCCCCTCAAAAGTACTGAGACACTTTTTGCCTCCGGGCATCCAGTAACAAAGACCATATCGGAATCTCCTATTTTCTTTTCTTCCACTTTAGAAGCGGACCCCAGATCAGTTGAAGAAAGATCATCGATGTTAGTTACTATTTTACCACCGGTTGCTTTTGATAAGGCCTCCATATCACTTTTCTTGGCTCTTCTAATTGCAAAAATTCCTGACTTTGCCATATAATGCTGAGCCAAATCATCTATTCCTTTTTGACAGATAACTACATTGGCCCCAGAATTAATTATTTTCTCAACTAGTGATTTTAGATAATTTTCTTCTTCATCCAGAAATTGTGACAACATATTCGGATCTGTAATTTGTATTTTCGCATCTACTTCGGTTTTCTTAACTTCTATTGCAGAATTTATTAGTGCGATTTTAGAATTGGAAACTAATTTGGGCATGCCGCTATGAACGCGTTCTTTGTCCATAATTATGCCATCTATTAACGCGCTATCGCGTATTGACCCTCCTTGTTTTTTCTCTACTTTGACATCATTTAGATCTACGACATTTTCTCCCTCGACTACTTGTGCTACTGCTAGTACTGCCCTAACGCTAATATCGGCTAAAAATTCCTTTACAGCTCCGGCACTTTTTCCGGTCAATGCAGTTTTAGCAACCTCTTCCAATGCAGAAGGAGTAACGGAAATAGCATGTGCATCGATTATTTCAGCAGCTTTATCCGCTGCTAATCTAAATCCTTCACATATAACTGTAGGGTGAACATTCTGTTCAACTAAATCTTCACTCCTCTTGAGTAATTCTCCTGCTATTACAACCGCACTCGTTGTGCCATCATAGCAATGTTGTTCTTGAGTTTTTGCAATTTCTATAATCATCTTTGCTGCGGGATGTTCGATGTCCATTTCTTTTAGAATCGTTGCCCCATCATTTGTGATTACGACATCTCCCATGCTATCAACTAGCATTTTATCCATTCCTTTTGGGCCCAAAGTAGAGCGTACAGCATCTGCAACTGCCTTAGCAGCAGCGATATTGTTGCTCTGAGCAGTTTTTCCAGTAGTTCTTTGTGTGCCTTCTTTCATTATGAAAATTGGTTGTTGTCCATTGTACATTGAAAATCACTTCCATTAATTGATTAGTCATGGCACCATACTAGTAGTCATAAGTCCTCGCACTAGATAGCCTAAAAAAAGAAATGAGTTTATTCCAAGTTTCTTTCATCTAGCCATTTTTGGCCATAGTGATTCCATTGCTCTAAAGACCAGCCATCAGGTAATCCTGATTCAGGAATTGGAGGGTGATCATTAGTTTCTAGATTTTCTAAAATTGAAAGGTCGGGAGATGGTTGTTTGAATATTTCTTCCGAGCCTCCGAACATAGAGTTAGCAATCATATCTGCAGAAGGCAATGGTATTTTCATACTAATTTCATCATCCCATGCATTCATAGTCATATTATAGCCATCTAATGTAGAAATTTCTTCCAAAGGTGAATTAGCTTTTCTAACAATTCTGAATGTCATAACGGATAATCCCAGGAAAACCACTGTACCGATGATGATTAAGACAACATTCCCAGTAATCCAAACATAATCTCCTGCATCAGGTCCTACCTCTAAGGGTACTGGTTTGGTCAGTGATATCGTAGTTATTCGTTTCGAAACATCTAATTCACTGGTTACCACTAGTGTGACTTCGAAATCAACTTGATCCATGTTCAAATTTTCTAGATCCTCTTCCCTAACATCTAAGAAAATAGTTACAGTCCTTGATTCTCCAGCTTTAAGTACGAAATCTCTATCCTCTTCATCGACCCTGGCACTGTATACCGTATATTGATTTTCGAGCTCAACTTCAGCACGTATTTGTTGATCATCTGTAGGATGCATGCTCATTATAGTATATTCTAATGAGTAAGATTCACCCGACTCTGTTATTGACATTGCATCTGACGATAGCGGAGGGGAAAGTGCTCGCAGCCAACCAACAGTTCCAACATTAAACAGGGCTTGCCCACTTCCAGATGCATCTCCCCCAGCATTAGAAGATTCGACGCTACTTGCATCTAGAGTAATAGTCCGAGTCCCATCTGCATCCTCACCAAATGAATAACTTACAGATAAATTATATGATGACCCTGGAGATATATATGGAGTCTTTCCCTCATTTAATCCCTGTGCAGAAGTAAAAACATCTGATGTATGCAAGAATGAAATATCGAAAGAGTCTGCAACATTCCCACGATTCCATATTTCCCATCTTAGAGTCCTATCATCACTTCCTGCACTAAATATTTCTTCAGTCATATCCAAATCTGGAATTTCTACTAGATTAGTAACTGGCACCGTTAGGTAAATATTTGCGCTAGATACATATTCTGGATTCAGCGTACTTGCGGCATGTACTGTAATTCTATAGGTTCCATTTAGTATTCCTTCGGGCATTGGAAGTAGGAGAGATATGGAAGTATCTCCTCCATTCGAGGGTATACCAGGCGTCAATGTTGCACTTGTTGAAGCGGATAATCGCCAATTATCTGTTGTAACTGAGATATCAAAGGACTCCTCAGTATTTCCATTATTGATGAGGAATATTTCGACAATTTTACCATAGCCATTAGCGGGAGCAATTAATGAATTTGAAATAGGTGCGACTACTAAATTATGGTAAACAGGCACCTCAATATATAGGACAGTTTCTGATTGAAAAGTCGCTGGTGCACGCCCATTGGCAATAAGAGTAAGAGTATATATCCCGGGGGCCAAACCTTCAGGGGCCGTAATTTCTGCATTTAAAATAAATTCTTCATTGATAGAAGAGTTAAGAAGAGATATTGCTTCACCTGTCGCTGAATCATACCATTGAATATTTTCTGAAGGCCATTCAGATGTACCGAAAGTACCACCTAGGTTCCAAGTTGCTAATTGATTCCCATTGTTTTTTAGATTCATAGTTATATTTGCGTTATCTCCAGGAAATAAAGTAGCAGCTGGATTAGATAATTTATCCGGAGTTAGTGTTATGGAATAAGTTGGATCAACCTTAACTGGTAGAATAAGTGAATATTTTGAATTATTTAAAACACCATCATTGATGTCTACAATCCAATCTAATTCTTGTACAAGGGTTCCATCGGGTATTGATAAATTGAACCAGACATCGGTAATTGTTCGTGCTTTTATGACTTTACTAACTACAAAGTTATCATGATCAATAGGATTATTTGAGTCAATTCTTAATGGATATTGGTACATCCATGATTGATTAGATAAAGTAGTAAAATATCTAAGAGTTATGTCTATGTATCCTTTGTTAAATACACGGCAATGCAACGAAGGTGGATTTGAATCGGCTGCTAAAACGATATAAGAATTTGGAAGAGGATCATTACAAACTGCATTAAGAGTATATTCAGTAAATCTCTCAATTCCAAAAATTAGAAATGAATCAATATGAATTCCTTCATTCGCATCTGAGCCATCAGAATTAAACAAAAATGATAACGTAAAACCGCCGGATTGATGTAAACCAGATACATTCCAAATCAATCTGTTCCAATCCCCTTCATTTGAGGATAAATTTATTGCAGTATAATTGTAATACTCTTGATCGTACCCAGAATCAGTTTCAAGTAAAATTGAATCACCAGAGTCCATATTACCCCATGCTTTCGTAACTATTTGCATCGAATAAAAATTAGGACTTTTAATCTTGACTTTGCAAAGATACTGAGAATACAGGGAAGATAGGCTAGAAGAGAAGTCTCCTTGACCTAGCCCATGTGCATATCCATCACCCCAAACTCCATCGGCACACCCATCCTGATTATTGGTGGTTACCCAGCCCCAATGCAACCGGTCATAACGATTAGAGGCATACCTATTACTGTCGTCTCCTGATACTTTCCAGTGCCATTCGCCATCTGCGCTAGATGTGTTATCCATTCTCCATGTACCTGTAGGGAAATCCCCATCCAATGTCATCCCATTTGATTCATATCCAGCACCAAACCAAGTAGGCCTACCATATCCTTGTGGGATATTAGTACAATATTTACCTTCATTACCTTCATCACCGCAAAATCCATTATCTAAATCATCTGACCAAGCAGCAACTGGAACAGATCTTTCTGCCCTATCATTAGTATTATCCCCATCTTGTAAGCCAGCATCTACTAAACCGACGATAATCATCCCTCCACTGAGAAAACCATCTCCTGATAATGCACTATGAGCAGTATTAGGAGTCCAGATAAAATCTAATCTAGCAGATTGTGAACTAGATAATGTGACATTAAAATCCCATTTTTTAATCAGAAATCCTATCGGGTGCCAAACTTGCAATGTTGCATTTGCCGTGACTTGTGTCGGAGTGAATCCATTTTGAATGAATGTAACGTTGATTTGTATTGCATCTCCTTTTATTAAGTACTCTTGGAAACTGGAATCAGGTTGTTCCCATTGCATAGGTATGTTAGATGAGTTGCCCAATTCTATTTCTAATACACTAAAATCAACAGCATCACTCTTTGGCCCTACTTTAAATTCGGGAGAATCATCAAAATTTGAAAACATCACCAGTGGTGACGCGCCAAGTAGCATAAACAAAACGACGACGATATAGGAATACAAGCCGCGCATAGACAAACTTTTGGGGAGAACATTTGTGTATGAAAGTATGGGGTCAAAGTTTAATTGATAAAAGTAGTTTGATTTTTTTTTTAATGTGGCTTAATTCAACTTATACATAATAATCATATGAAGAACTTATGGTCAGATGAGGACACGTAGGCACATGGATAATAGCAGAAAAATGCTAAGTAGATTCCATTTGATTATAATCATGATTTGCCAAGTGACATTGGTTCCAACATTATTAATTGCCATTGCCTACCTAATAGACTTAGATATTAGTAATGCAAGTATTGGAATAAGAACAGAAATGCTGGGTTGGGTCTCAATTGCAGGAGTTACCTATGGAATTATATCATTAACTCTGGCATTAATTATGGGTAATTTCACACCTTTTTATATATCAAATAAAGGAGGTATTTTAGCAGCATTATTCTTAAGTGTCAGAAGAAATGATCCAGAATTAATAGATAGGGCCAGATTATCAGCATATTCAAGCCCATATGGGAGACTTAGTAGATTAGTCTACTTAAAAATGAAAAATGAGGATTATGACATTATGACGATTCATGGTGGTTTGCAATTATTGGCAGTTCCAATGCAAGTAATTTTGATTGCAGTTCCTTTAATTATAATGGAAGGAATGCCCGAAAGTTATGTCAAGCCTGATTCAGCGTTTCAGCTAGGAATGGTAGGATATTTGATCGCATTGTGGCTATCAATAAGATTGCATCCAATTATATCTGAAAAATTAGTAGGTTTAGCATATATATTTAGGATTTTTTTGGGTAAATTCGGCAGAGTATCATCCATATTACCGCTTATTCTCTACTGGATTTTTGCGAGAACTGTACTTGCATTTTCTCTTGGTTGGTTAGGAATAAACTATGAGCAATGGCATGAAATACAATTAGAAAAGATGATTATTCAAACAATTGCACCTGCTGCAACAATACCTGAAACCGCAATTTTAGACTACATTGTTGCAATATCTGTATTGCCAATGGCTACATTTACGACTATTTCAGTCATAAATGGTTACAGGGAAATTCCTGATTGGATGATAGGTCAAGAGCAAAAATTAGAAAATTTAAGGTCCAAGAGTTTGACTGCCCCGGGCAAAGATTTAGAAAATAAGTTCGATAAAAAAATGGATGAAGAAGTGAGTAGTGAGATTGATTCTCCTTTCAATTTTTTTGATGATTGAGATTAAATAAATAGTTTAAAAGTTCATTTAGTAATTTCCATCCTGAACCTATAAAGAGGCCAAATGCTAATTCATTTGGCCCATTATTAAACATAAAAATGCCAGAAACTAATATAAAGATACAAAATAAAATTATTAAAAAATATTGATTATTAGTAAAAAGAAAGAAGAAATAGAGTGAGATAACTGGGATTTGGAAACCAATTATAATAAGTAAACAACCTAATAAAAAGTCTAACACAACATTATCCTCTTAGTTTTATTAGTACTTCTTCTAATCTATCCATGCCTTCCGATATCCTATCTCTGTCAATAGTATATGCAAAGCGTAAATGCCCTTCTCCTGCTTCTCCGAAAGCGGTACCAGGTGAACATAGGACCCCCCCTAATTCTAGTATCTTTAGGGCTAATTCCTTACTATTGTAGCCGTTTACTTCTACTTTGGGAAATACATAGAATGCCCCCTCGGGTATGTGACAAGTAACGCCGTCCATCGCATTTAATCTACTACAAATCAGATCGCGGCGTAATTTAAATTCATCACGCATCATGTTTGGATAATTAGGAGCATTTTCTAATGCAGATAATACAGCATATTGCATTGCATCGTTACTACATGCAGTTACATAATATTGCATTTTATTTATTTGGATCATTGAATCATCATCGGGAGATAGAATATATCCAATCCTCCATCCAGTCATTGCAAACGTTTTGGAAAATGAATTTATTAAGAATAATTTATCATGCCCTGCACCAAGAAATGATACATGTGAATCATTATATATTATTCGATCATAAACCTCATCGCTTATGATCCACAAATCATGGCGTATTGCAAAATCAACCAATTTGTTACGCTCATCAATAGAAATTGTTGCACCAGTTGGATT
>JBKEHQ010000035.1:0-13044 GCA_046710875.1 Candidatus Thalassarchaeaceae archaeon | reverse complement strand
GCTAGGTATTGTTAGATTAATGCGCCCTATATAAATTAGATTTTATATCGAAGGTAAAATTAGGAAAATTTAACTATATTTTTCCATTATAATTTGGGAATAATAGTAAATTACTACCAAAGAGGATTAACGATCTGCTTGAAGAGAGTGTTCAATGCTTTAGTTTGGATTTTATTAAATCTATTCATCCATATTAATAATACTGCAAATTAATGTCGGAGACGTTAGTATAGTTCTTGAACAAATATATCTTTTTTAACTGTAAATTTTGAGATATTTTTTTGTTTATTTAGATATAATGATTAATTATTCTTCAGAATCATTAATATTTGATCCGGAGGACCAAGACCATGCATCATGATGAAGGAAGCACAGGAGAGAAATGCCCGTTCTTGCACGGAGCGGCAACAACACCAGATAAAGGAACAAATAATCGTAATTGGTGGCCAAATCAATTAGATATTTCCATACTACATCAACATGATACTAAGTCTAATCCAATGGATCTTGAATTTGATTACAAGACGGCATTCAACAGTATTGATTATGATGAATTGAAAAAAGATCTTAATTCTATGATGACTGAAAGTCAAGATTGGTGGCCGGCCGATTATGGGCATTATGGTGGATTCTTTATTCGAATGACTTGGCATTCCGCAGGCACTTATAGAACAGGAGATGGCCGTGGAGGAGGAGGAACTGGTGCACAACGTTTTGCGCCACTAAATAGTTGGCCAGACAATGGCAATCTTGACAAAGCAAGAAGATTGTTGTGGCCAATAAAGCAAAAATATGGAAATAAGATTAGTTGGGCAGATTTAATGATATTGGCCGGAAATGTTGCTATTGAATCCATGGGAGGACCTGTTTTTGGATTTGGAGGAGGTAGGGCCGATATTTGGCACCCTGAAGAAGACATATATTGGGGAGCAGAAGATGAATGGCTTGGAGATAATCGTTATGGAGATACTCGAAAGGATTTGGAAAATCCACTTGCAGCAGTGCAGATGGGACTAATATATGTAAATCCAGAAGGGCCAAATGGGAATCCAGATCCACTCCTCAGTGCTCAAGATATCCGTGAAACTTTTTCAAGAATGGCGATGAATGATGAAGAAACTGTAGCCCTTGTAGCCGGCGGACATACGTTCGGGAAAGCACATGGTGCTGGAGATGCGGCCCTAGTTGGCTCAGAACCTGAAGGATCTCCGATTGAAGATCAAAATTTTGGTTGGAAGAATGCCCATGGTTCTGGATTAGGAGATGATACCATAACTAGTGGCATTGAAGGAGCATGGACGACAAATCCAATAAAATGGGATAATGGGTATTTTGATTTATTATTTCATTATGAATGGGAACTAGTAAAAAGTCCAGCAGGTGCACATCAATGGCATCCAATAAATCAATCAGAAGAAACTATGGCACCAGCTGCTCATGACAGTAATAGAAAGGTGACCACAATGATGACTACTGCAGATATGGCTTTAATAAAAGATCCAAATTATTATGAAATTTCTAAAAGATTTCATGAAAATCCTGATGAATTTGCTGATACTTTCTCTCGGGCTTGGTTCAAGTTATTACATCGAGATATGGGGCCAAAGGTAAGGTATCTCGGGCCCGAAGTTCCTACTGAAGAATTAATTTGGCAGGACCCTGTGCCAATTGGACCTTCTGATTATGATGTTGAAGCAATTAAAAATGCAATTATGGCCAGTGGCCTTTCCATAACTCAAATGGTTGAAACTGCCTGGGCTAGTGCTTCCACATATCGAGGTTCAGATATGCGTGGAGGGGCCAATGGTGCACGCATTAGACTTCAACCCCAAAATACTTGGAAAGGAAATAAACCTGGAGAGCTTTCCTTAATTCTAAATATTCTAGAAAAAATTGCTGCAAAATATAATGCAAGTATTGCTGATACTATCGTACTGGCTGGAAATGTGGCAATAGAACAAGCATCTGGTATGAATGTCCCATTTATTCCTGGAAGAGGCGATTCAAGCTCTAATCAAACAGACATAGAATCGTTTGAGGTATTGGAGCCCGTTGCTGATGGATTCAGAAATTATCTTGAAAAGAATTTTTCGGTTAGTCCCGAAGAAATGATGTTAGATAAAGCTCAACTTCTTGACCTTACTGCTCCGGAAATGACAGTTCTTGTTGGTGGCATGAGGACACTTGGAGTTAGTTCAGATTCTCGAGGTTTGTTTTCGAATGATCATGATAATTTGAGTAATGACTTTTTCACAACTTTACTAGACATGAATGTCAAATGGGCGGCCACAGGAAGTAATTCATATGAAGGGAAGGACAGAGTAACTGGAGAAGTCATTAGGCATGCTTCTAGAACTGATCTAGTATTCGGGAGTAATTCCCAGTTGAGAGCGATTGCTGAGGTCTATGCACAAGATGATAATCAAGATAAATTCAAGATTGATTTCATTGCAGCATGGAATAAAATAATGAATGCTGATCGTTTTGATATTGCTTGAATTTATTTTGCAATAGGAAGTTTAGGGATGAATGGAGAGGGAGTTCGATTTGCTAACTCCGATGATTGGGAAAATATTTCTAAATTATATAATGAAATAATTAATGAGGGTTTAGCTACCCTTAATACTGAAAATGTCACAAATACAGAGGTTTCTCAATGGAGCAGTAAAGGCATCATTCTAGTATATTTTATGGGTGAAAAAATTGCAGGCTTTACGCGCTCTTTGCCCTATAGTGAAAGAGAATGCTATGCAGGAGTATCTCAATTTTCAATATATGTTGATATCAATTTTAGAAGAATGGGGGTAGGGAGTTTGTTACTTCAGAAACTAATAGAGGAGCTTGAAAAAACTGACTTCTGGAAAATTGTTTCTAGAGTGTTTCCTGAAAATATCAGTTCACGTGAACTTCTAGTGAAGCATGGATTTAGAGAAGTCGGAACATATGAAAAGCATGGCCGACTAGAAGGGAAATGGAGAGATGCTGTAATAGTTGAGTATATTATCAATTAAAGATAAAAACTATGATGGATTTTCAACTAAAAAATCAATGTATTCCAAAACCTCTTGGAATCTATCATCGGGAATTTCTTTATATGATTGTCCAAACTTACTCTTCACACAAATAGCCACGTGTGCATATGAATTTCTCCCTCCGGGATGATTCCTAGATGGCATCAATTTTCCAACTAGCTTATCTCCAGCTGCTTGAATATATGCCCATATTTTCTTAGAATTTTCTTCATTCATAGATCTTGCAATCCTCCATTAAAAATAAATTTTACTATACTCCAATATTCAAGTAATTCTTCAATTTCAGAATCTCATTACCTAGTAAACTAGTTGGATTTCAGATGCTGCACTAAGTTCAATGACTCCAGGAGGTCCACTCCAAGTCATCCAATCATTCCAACCATCAAGAAGATTTCCTGCAGCATTTTCAGGAGTGATGCCGTTTGCCTTCTGTGATCCAGTAGAACAATATACATTAGTTGCTCCTTTGATTACCATATTCATCATATCTAAAATCATATTTTCTGGAAACATGCCTCTCTCATTTATTTCATCCAGATAATTTAAATTTAACATTCTAACGGCATTTGAAGCAAAGAACATACTTACATCATGACCGTCTTTAATCGCCTGTGCCCCACATGCCAAACCCACTATACATTTACGTAAGTCTACTTCAGGATCGGTTACCAATTTTACAAAGAATTTTTTACTCATAGGTAATCCTAGGTAAATAAGTACTTTATCAATTCGATAAATACTTAATTATAATTTTAAAACCATAAGTTGACAAAAGGGGCAATCTTAGGAACATCATATTGCACCAAAATAATATAATAAAGCTAAAAGGACGCCTAAATCCACTGTTACTAATAATATTTTCATCGGAAAAGGTATTTTTTTCCACACCCCAAGTAAGCCACTACCTTCTTCATTACTCAATGTTTTGTCATTGATCTTCTTCTGGAAAAGTGGCTTATAGGCAGTTGTAAATAGATAATAAAGGATTGAAAGAACAGTCATGATGGTAAAAAGAACTTCGAGAAAATCAAAAAAGTCACTTAACACTCTCACCCGAACATCCCATAGAAGTCGACTTGCTTCATCGCTGATGAATAGATGGGCGGTATAAAACTCTTTGAGGGATTTTTGCACCTGTATAAATTAGTATGATTACTGGAAAGTGACTCCCAATTATTTAGTAGTTAATTAGGATAGGAAAGATATTATGGATTCAATATCTAGTGGAGCCAGTTAGACATGAGCCTGCCCCTACTATATTCTTTTATTCGATGTCCATACGCTATGCGAGCTCGTATGTCCATAATTCGATCTGGATTCCAAGTTGAGCATCGAGAGGTTATCTTACGAGACCGTCCGGCCCATATGATGGAAATCTCACCAAAAGGAACAGTCCCCGTATTACTCTTATCCAATGGAACAGTCATCGAAGAGAGTCTGGAGATCATGGAGCATGTGCTCTCGTGGAATTTAACGCAAAATGAAGAAGAATGGTTAAGGCGCAATGATGTCGAATTCAAATTTCATCTCGATCGTTATAAATATCCAAATCGCTATGATAACATAGATGAATTGAAACATAGAGAAGCAGCATGCAAATTCATAGAGTCGCTTGAGGAAAAGATCCCTGGCGGTAATCTGAGTGATGCTATTTTCCCCTTCGTTAGACAGTTTGCCAATCATAATCGCGAGTGGTTCGATGAACAGAATTGGCCCAATGTGCATCAATGGTTAGCAGTAAATTTGGAATCAGAAGAATTCTCGGAATGTATGACTAAGCACAAACAATGGATTCCTGATTATTAATTAGGAGTTGCCATTTAAAAGTGCGCACTATTACTATTAATTCATTTCATAATAAAATATATAATCCATAAAAATAAACCTAAAACGACAGCAATCCGATTATTTCGAATAGCATTAACTACTTCATCATCATGCTTGGAGCAAACTTTTTTGTTTAGTATAACCTTGTTTTCACATTCATTAACTTCACATATATTCTCAGTCTTACTAACCTTTGTTAATATCATCAAAAGAGTTATTGCAATAATGAATGAAATGATTAAGATCGCTGCTATTTCATCCCAATATTTTGGAAATAAATCAGGAAATACTAGGAATAAAGTAGAACTTACCAATAATATAATTAAATTTATCATAAAAATTTTAGTAATTCTTAATCCGAATTTAATCTGTGAATCTTCATCCATACTTTCGTTAGTATATCTTAAATTTATAACTCTTGACCCTGCATCCATAAATTCAGTAAATAAAATTAATTATTCAATACTTACTCGGCATTCTTGACTTTGCCAAATGATACATTCTGAATCATTCGACACTTGGACAAGCCATTGATTCCAATATCCGTAACCATCTAAAGAAAGATGTAATTCATCTTCCTGGTATAATGAATTAGGATTTCCAATATCCTCAAATCCTTGGTATACATCGACAATATTTAGTGGAGAATAGGAATCATTAGCAAGGTTTACTGCAAAATCTTGGATACGGCCATCATAATCTCTGTATTGGGCATGGAGTTCCGTAGTTCCGGGTTCTGGTTTAGTTCCCATGTAGGTCACTGAGGCTCCACTTTCAATTATTTTGTTGATTATATCTTGAAAGTCTTCAAAAGTTTCTTCTACACTCCTATCTTCATATAAATCATTTTCACCACAAACTATGACTACATGAATCGGCACATATTGCCCTAATATTTCATCGATAGAAGAAAGAATATCACTACACATAGACCCGCCTTCTCCAATGTTTGATGAATCCATAAATTGTGAAGTTTCCCATCCTTCGATATCTGAATCTCCAATAAATAACCAATCAGAGTATTGTACAAGATTATTCACACAAGTATTTCCATTATTGTCTGAATTTGTTCCATCGGGACAAGTTGTATCGTACCAATAAACACCACTCAGATCGGCCCCTCTCAGCTCAACGCCACTCAGGTCGACACCACTCAGGTTGGTACGATTATCCTCAGCAGTTTGTTGCCATTGAGTAACTAGATTTTGCTGTGCCACTAGATCAATTTGTAACTGCTGAGCAAGAGTTGAGTTTTCAACTAAAGAAATATATAAATCTGCCATTGTATTGTTCATCATTTCAATCACTCCCAATATTTCATCCGTAAACTCACTTGATTCATTTAGAGATGAAGAAAGAAGATATCTATGTTCTTCGAGACTAGATATTGATGATTCTAACTCAACAATATTTGCATTATATGATAAGATTGAAGTTTCCCTAGTTGAAATCATTTGAGTTTTTTCATCCAATTGAATTTGAAGTTCTAAATTAAGTTGATTTTGTTGATTGATGGTTTCATTCATTTCATCATTAGATTGTTGTAAATCAGCAATCTGTTGTTCTTGATCAGATGTATCAGTACCAGTACATCCGGCGAGAGCAGATGTCAACATTAATAATAAAATAATCATAGGTTTTAGTTGACGCATGGTTCCTGCTTACATCTTAAGCATTTAGTTATTTTACTAACCATGTCAACTAGGATCCTCAAATTGAGCCAAGTCCTAAAAGGTAGTTTTGCTCGATCAAAATAGTTTTTTCTGAATAGTCGAAGGCCTGCTAGCATCATTACGTCTACTTCTATTTCGGCTTCCATGTGTCTTTAGGACCTTCTTACTTATTCTACGTGCATCTTCTCCGGTTCTTGCAGAATAGCTTTTACTAATGCCATTCTTTCTACTTACAAGCTCATTCACCATAGGTTCTGGATAATTTATACCGATCCTACAAATAATTAATTCTTGTAATGACTTTGGCATTTGCCATGGATTATGAATAAAATCAGTAGGCACCATAGATAACTCAGGTACCCATTTCCTGATATATTCACCATTAGGGTCGTGATCTTTGCCTTGTTTTGTCATAGAATATGCTCTAATTGTATTTATCCCAGTTGTACCTGACTGCATGCCGACTTGAGGCCAATGTATTCCTGGCTCATAATCTAAAAATTGTTTAGCCAAAAATATACCGGTATCCCTCCATGGTAACCAAAGATTGTATGAAGCAGCAGACATCATCATTGCTCTCATTCTAAAATTAATCCATCCAGTAGCATTCAACTGCCTCATGCAAGCATCAAAAAAAGGCCATCCAGTTCTTCCTTCTTTCCATCGAATGAATTTTTCTGGATCTAATTTCCTATCCAATATCCCTTCGATTACGGGATTCTGAGATACTAAATCAAGATTTGGTTCCATCTCTAGTTTCTGTATAAAGTGACACCTCCAAGTCAACCTTTGTCTAAACGAATTTAGGCTCTGAATCCATTCAAGATGACAATCAATGGCTGATTTATTTTTCCGAATATATTTAATTTTAGAATTAGTTTCCTGAACTATCCTTCTCATAGATAATGCACCTATTGTAAGATAGGGGGATAGAACAGAACCATGTTTTGTAGAAAGAGTGGGGCTAGATATTGACCAATTATATTTTTTACTGTCATCATCAAGAAATAAACGAAGTCTCCTCAAAGCCGCATCTTCTCCAGGTTCAGGTCTACTTACTAGATGCCTTGGAGTCAAATTGAGATCGGCCATACTAGGAATTCGCCCTTCAAACAACACACTTTGACTAAACATTGGAGTTTCACTAAGAGGAGTGCGCATTCTAGAGTCTCTTTTCCTCTTCCATTGGTCTCTATTCTTTAATCCCCTAATTACCCCATTATTCGGATATTCTATCCAATTAATCATTTTTTCTTTACACCATTGAATGACTTTTTTATCTCTATCATAAGACCACGAATTTCCTGTTTCTTCATGAGATAATATTCTCCTAATATGATGTTTATTATTTATATTTTCTAGAATATCTAAGGCATCTCCTATTTCAAAGTGAAGATCTGAGCCTGATTTTTGAAGAGTTTTTGATAAATCTACTGCGCAGTCTAATTCCCAATTAATATGAATTGGATCATTGTCTTCTTGCTTAAATCTCTCGGGTTCTAAAATAAATAAACACAATACTGGCCTTCCTGAAAGTATAGCACTGAGAAGGGGTACATGATCACGAGTCCGTAAATCACGTTTGAACCATACAACATCTATAGCCATATCATATCGAATAAAATTTTTTTATTGATGGTTCATAAAGTAATGCCCATATGAATCATAAATTCACAGTCATATCAATAAAGAGAAATAGATTTGAATTTTCAGTCATGCCTGGTAGAATTGAACCAGGACCAGAGTCTCGCCAAAGCGATAAGCCCACATGGGAAAAGCAAGAGAGATATCCACTTACTCAAAACCGCTCCCGCCCATAGGGATTCACAGGTATTGTTGCATGTTCCACCAGAGAATCCTAATCCCGTCCCTAATGACATGAGTATCGAAATGAATCCCAAGAGCACCATGAGTGCGAGCATCACAATGCTACCAATAATAATGAGGAAACCAACCATTTGCGCCGTATCACCTTCAGATTTTTCGATGATGATTTTCTCTCGTACGTATGACACAGGACCTCCACCAATCGTAGAGGGCACGACCGTACTCTGCGAATCGCTCGCAAGCGGAACTGAAGTATGTTGGAAATCACCCGGATTTTGAGCCAAGAAAACAGTCTTTTGAGTCTTAGTTCCCAAAGCAAATGCAAACCAAACGATCGAACTCAAACACATTAAAATCGAGATTAAACCCATGCAACAAAAAGTCTGAGCAACACCAAGATAAACCGTATCCCCCTCATCATATTTCATATTGGCAAGAACATTTACTGCCACATAAATGAGAATGGCGATGCCAGCGAGAATTACGGGTCCAGCGAACTTCTTCCAGTTCATTCACTCTATGTACCACTGCATTAATGTTCAATGATGCGCCGTTTCAAAGGGGGGCCAATGAGAACACCATCGTTTCAGAGGGGATCGAAGTAGATGTATACGTCAATTAGGGCTACCCTTGTTGACACGGTTAGTAAAATAACTAAATGCTAAGGTACTAAGCAAAAGGTATGAGTCAACTAAAACCGATGATTATTGTACTGCTAATGTTAACATCCGCTCTTGCTGGATGTACTGGGACTGATGGAGTCCAAGAAATCCCTGGACCAGAAGGAGAAGCCGGTGAACAAGGCCCTCCTGGTATCCAAGGTGAAACTGGTTCCGCTGGCGCTAATGGAAATGATGGCGCTAATGGAAATGATGGCGCTAATGGAAATGATGGGATGGATGTTAACGAATCACGTATTGCTGAATTAGAAGCAGAACTGGCATCCAAAGATGCAACCATTTCGATCTTAATGGGTAATATCTCTGATATGGAAGAAGAGCTAGATGCTGTTGATAATGTGATTGAAATGTACTATATGATGTTCGTTCAAATTCAAAATGATATGAACGATTTAGAATCTGATATTAATTGTCAAATACGCCCATATGCATATTGCGCCGGCGCCGACCTGACTCTTGCCGACCTAAATGGTGCCAACCTGTTTGGTGCCAACCTGTGGGCCTCTGACCTGAGAAATGCCGACCTGAGAAATGCCGACCTGAGTTATGCTGTCCTGAATTATGCCAATCTGACTGGTGCCAACCTGAGTGACGCCGACCTGAGTGACGCCGACCTGAGTGATGTTAATTGGGACTGGGCAACTTGTCCAGATGGAACGGCTGCGTATTACCATGGACAGACTTGTGCGAATAATCTCTGAAGTGTATCATATTCCCTACCCCTACTATACTCATGTGTAAACTAGGGGTATAGGTACAACCCGTTGTAGATAGATCGTATCATAATCGGTCTAAGGTATGAACCCATATTGACGGATATGTAACAATGTAACCGTTGTAGTGCTATCCATCAACTACGCTACCCTTTGCTCAATCATATACTCTCAAAAACTTCCCAACTAACTGGCTTCCAAAAGGTTCGCAGACCTCATATCCACCCTTTTGGACCCATACTCCTCTCGGCGAGTAACACTAGCAAGATTTTCTCGCAGGTTAAGAACTTCGACCTTAACAACAACCTTCTTCTCTCATAGGTGCACTAATGAAATGAACCTTATCTACATTAGGAGTATTTTGTAACTTTTCAATTATCAATCGATAATCTAAAGCTCTTCCAATTGCTTGAATAATATCGACACAAGAATGACTATGTTTGAGGCAACTGTGATTATATGATGTTACTGATAATTGTTGAGAATGTCTAATTTCTAATAATTTATGTTCAATTCCATGTTGATAATAGACAATTAAATGCCCTTCAAGGATTTCTTCATCTTTCATATTTATTAATTCTCCTCGTTGTTGCATATCGGCAAAAAATAATGCCGCATCTCTAAGAAACCGACTTCGATTTTGATATCCAGATTTTACTATTATGTTATCTAGATCATTGGCGAATCTTTTATCAGTACTAAATGATATAATTTGACTCATATTTTAATGTCAAAGCGCCGAGTTAATAATAATTTCCATATGATTAATTAATAACATTTATTAAATAGTTAATAGTAAGGCGACGGCCATGGAAAGACAATGGAGTAAAGCACTGTTAGTGAGTTTGATTATGATTTTATCAAGTTTGGCAGGGTGCCTTGATGCTGAAGAAAATACGCCCGAACCTGTGACGTTTCCAGGTGATGATAATACGGATAATAGTAATAATACTACATCAGATAATGAGATCGTTCAAATTCAACCATTTGGTAATGTAATGGTGTCAACATACCACGTCGGAGAGTTGGTTTCTGCAGTTGCAGGCGAGCATGTCACAATTGAATACATGAGTCAAAATAATATCCCTGTCCATGATTATGAACCTTCAGTAGCCGATTTAATTCGTCTGCAAGAAAGTGATATCTTCTTTTATCATGGCTTAGGTCTTGAACCTTGGGTAGAATCTACACTATCATCTCTCGGAACTAATGCACCGCCTTCTTACATGACACATGCTATGCCTTCTGGTCAAACTACTCTAGATTACGAATCAATGTTGATATCCGAGATATGTGAACATATGTCTGAAGGACCATACGAGGCTACTACACTTACGATGGACGACAGCATTCTTCCTGAAATTCATGCTGAGCACAATGTACACACCCTTTCTTTCCCTGAAATGGATGACGATCATGAAGATCATAATGAACATAATGGAACTGAAGAGCATGATGATCATGACGACCATGACGACCATGATGGCCACGAGGGGCATAATCACGGCACGCCAGAGAAAATAATTGAGAATCCAGTAAATTGTCCTGCTAATACTGTGATTTCAATTTTCCATCTTGAAGAAGGAGTATACATTCTAGAATTCGAGGCAGAAGAAGAGAGTGCTTTCGATATGATCGCTCTGAAGATGGGCGGAGGGCACGCTGATCACGATCACGAAGGCCACGATGACCATGATGACCATGATGAGGGACTATGCCATGACACAACAACTCATGAAAACTATGACTTAAATGAGGCTGATTGTGAAAATGCAGGTCACGTTTGGATGGAAGGTGACGATGACCATGATGACCACGATGACCACGATGACCATGATGACCATGATGACCATGATTTTCATGGGACTTTTGATTGTTTAAATTTTGTTAATAACTCTGCAATAGATATGGCAACTAATTTTTCAGATATATTCAATGAAACAAATCTTGATTCAACTTTATGTGGAACTTCATCTGAAAATATTAATTATACATTTGAAAACAACTCACTTACGATGCCTCAAATACTAATGTATGAGGATTGTTGGATGGATAATAATAATACAACAATGTGTGTTTATGGAACCATAGAATCCAATTCAACAGGACTTTGGGATACTTTCTATGAAGAACATGCAATGGAATGCATGGGAGAATATGACTCCAATACAAGTATTTGTACGGAATATCTTGGCATCATTGTAGAATCCGATAGGCAAGCATTTTCAATATCTAATGGCGACTCTGAAAACTTTACTATGTTCTATCAATATGATACTCTTACTAATAGTGGAATTTTAATCATTGGAGGTCATGAAGATGATCATCATATAGACATTCTTCCACATGACCATTGCGATGAAGGAACGCCAGAAGATCCACATGATCATAGTGGTTGTGACGTTGATTTTGATGAGATCACTCCTCAAGAAATTATAGATTTGTTTGACTCTAACAATGATAATCATCTTTCATGGGATGAATTCTGGACCATCTGGACTGATGATGATCATGATGAGCATAATGAAACTGATGACCATGATGATCATGATGATCACAATGATGAAGATTCCCTGATGGATTTATTCAATGCATCAGATGAGAATGGTGATCTATTACTGGATCTATTGGAATTAGGTCATTTCATTGAAGAAATAGGTGGAGATCATAATGAGCATGATGGGCATGTCGGATATGTCGCAATCCATATCGATCAAGAAGGCGATTACGGCTTCGCACTTCCGATAGATGTAGAATTTCATATCTTAATGGGTGAAGATGACCATGATGACCATGATGACCATGATGAGGGACTATGCCATGACACAACAACTCATGAAAACTATGACTTAAATGAGGCTGATTGTGAAAATGCAGGTCACGTTTGGATGGAAGGTGATGAGGAGGATGATGACCATGATGATGAAAGCAATAATACAATTATCGCCGAAGATGTCGAGGATATCTCATATGATCCACACAGCTGGCTCGACCCATTAGCATTTGGGGCACAACTCAATATTGTTCTAGAGAAGTTAATCTTGACTTTCCCTGACGGCGCTAGTAACTTTACTGCAAATGCCAACTCTTACAAAGCTCAATTACAAACTTTGGATGATGACTATGAGGACGCATTTGGAGTAAGTGGAACTTGCTTTGCAGGGGGTCATGAGAAAACAATTGTAGCAAATCACAATGCATACTATTACATCTCTAATAGATATGATATAGAAATAATAACTGTTCATGGCTTAGATCCAGAAGGAGAACCTTCTCCACAAGATATTATCAG
>JBKEHQ010000034.1:0-13391 GCA_046710875.1 Candidatus Thalassarchaeaceae archaeon | reverse complement strand
CAGCTGCTAACTTAGTATCAGCATTACAAGCAGATGGTCCGTTCACAGTATTCGCACCAACTGATGCAGCATTCACAGCAGCAGGAATCGATTTAGATTCCTTTGTAACAGATGAAGAAATTGCAACTCTTGCAGATATTCTGACCTATCACGTAGTAGCAGGACAAGTTTTGTCAACAGACCTAACTGATGGTATGACAGCAACAGCATTGAATGGAGACACTCTAGACTTTACTGTTTCAACAGATGCAGTAACAGTTTCTGGAGCAACAGTAACATCTGCGGATGTTATGGCTTCAAATGGAGTAATCCACGTAATTGATGCAGTATTAATGCCACCAATGCCTTACACAGGTGTTGGAATTTGTTACAACTCAGTTACTCACATGATTGCTGCAGGATCCACAATGGAAGAATGTAACTCTTACATGTACGTAGAGAACTTTTCAATGGGAGATGAAACATTTACAGGATGTTATAATTCAGCATCCCATGTTTTAACAGACGTTTCACAATCAATCTGTGAATCATACACATGGACAGCTCCTGTGGACATACCAACATCAGCAATGGCTACAGGTATACACACATCATTAGTAGCAGCATTAAGTGCAGCAAATCTAGTAACAGCTCTACAAGCAGATGGCCCGTTCACAGTATTTGCACCAACTGATGCGGCTTTCGCAGCAGCAGGAATCGATTTGAGCGCATTCGTAACAGATGAAGAAATCGCAACACTTGCAGACATATTGACTTATCACGTAGTAGCAGGACAGGTTTTGTCAACAGATCTAACTGATGGTATGACAGCAACAGCATTGAATGGAGATACTCTAGACTTTACTGTTTCAGCAGATGGAGTAACAGTTTCTGGAGCAATGGTCACTCTTGCAGATGTACCATCTTCAAATGGAGTAATCCACGTAATTGATGCAGTATTAATGCCACCAGCAGATCTCGTGGACATACCTTCAACAGCTATATCAACTGGAATCCATACTTCATTAGTCGCCGCTCTTACAGCTGCTAACTTAGTATCAGCATTACAAGCAGATGGTCCGTTCACAGTATTCGCACCAACTGATGCAGCATTCACAGCAGCAGGAATCGATTTAGATTCCTTTGTAACAGATGAAGAAATTGCAACGCTTGTAGATATTCTGACCTATCACGTAGTAGCAGGACAGGTTTTGTCAACAGATCTAACTGATGGTATGACAGCAACAGCATTGAATGGAGACACTCTAGACTTTACTGTTTCAACAGATGCAGTAACAGTTTCTGGAGCAACAGTAACATCTGCGGATGTTATGACTACAAACGGTGTAATCCACGTAATTGATGCAGTATTAATGCCACCAGCTGATGTAGTAGCTTTACCTGATGGATGCGATTATCTTGTTTCTGTAGATGATACAGGATATGCGTACGATCATACTGTGCTAAACATAGCAGTTGGAGAGACAGTTTGCTGGGTCTGGACAGATTCAGCAATGGCTCACAATGTTGCTGAAATTGCAGAGGAAGGAGATACCATGAGAATGATAGGCGGATTATACAGTGGAGCAGCTGCTACAACTGTAGACTATAGGTTAACATTTGATGAAGATCAGACTTTTAACTACGTCTGTGAACCTCATGCGTCTATGGATATGGCAGGAAAAGTAGTTGTTGGCTCTGGAGTGGAAGTAGTTCCTGAACCAGTAGTCGATGAAGACACTGATGCTACACCAGGATTCGCATCCTCATTAGCAATAGTATCTATTCTTGGAGCAGTTTTAATTGCTCAAAGAAGGAATAACGAAAGGTCTGATTAATTACTTAATCTGACTTCAACCCAACCGTCAAGTTCCCTTGCTGTGTGAACAGCGAGGGGACTTGGCCTTCTCATTTTACCAAGTAATCTTCCATACATTGGAAAAAGAGGGAATGGCGACCATTCCTTTACTTCTCCGCTATCTAAATCATATTTTGTTTGATGAAGTGGACAAGTTATACATCCATCTTTCACCTTTCCTCCATATGCTAAAGGCCAAGCCATATGCCTACAGAGAGCATCAGTTACACGTATTTCTTCATCTTCTCTCAAGATCATGATACTACGTAAACCAATAGTTTTCATTTTTTTCTTTCCTGATTTTATTTTATCAGATTTAATTACTCGATGCCATACATCACTATCCAAGGGTAAACTCACGCATACTAGTAAGAATCAATATCATATCAATGCTGTTATCTTAACATTTCCTTTTTCTTCAGTAAATATCTTAAAATTAAAAGATATAATAGAGCATAGTTTAATATAAGATTTTTATTTTAAATGTATATATGGCTGATTATGAAATTATCGACTCTGAAGAATTAAGAATGGTTAAAGTTACATTAAATGGTGACACTGTACGTGCAGAATCTGGTGCTCTACATTACATGATTGGAAGTATAGAAATGCAAACCAAAAGACCTAGTCTTGGAGGATTTCTGAAATCTTTAGCAACCAGTGAATCCATCTTTAGGCCAACCTATACAGGTACCGGAGAAGTCTATTTCGGACCTCCAACATTTGGAGAATATCACATAATGGAATTAAATGGTGACTCACTGGTCCTGGATAAAGGAGCTTATATTTGCTCTTCTGAAGGAATTGAAGTAGGCATTATGAGAAATAAAGGATTAAAATCAATGGCTTTTGGTGGAGAAGGTATATGGCAAACTACTGTTTCAGGTACTGGAACTCTAGTATATTATTCTCAAGGCCCTATCCAAGAGATTAATTTAGAAAATACTACGATTACAGTAGACGGTGACTTCGCAGTTGCTAGGGACGCCTCATTACAATATAAGACAGAATTACTAGGAAAAGGATTGATGTCAAAGATGGCAGGAGGAGAAGGTTTCGTCAATATTATTTCAGGTACTGGAAAAGTATATCTTTCACCAATTCCAAGCAAGTTCAACAATCTGGCAAGTAGGGTTATCGGAGATACAATCTCTGGAATGATTCCGTTTGTAGGTAAAAATTAGAATGAAATACTAATAATTTTGATTTTTTAATTAGAATTTATTTCCAAAGTCCTAATAGTGAAAATGCAAAACCAATCTTTTTCATGAAGCCTAGATTTAACTTTCTTGACAAAACATCACCATGTCTGTTTTCTGCTTCTGACAATATTTCGGAGTAAACTGCACAAATTATGGACGGAGAAACTCTTGAATCTTCATTCAATAATGGAATTAATCTTTTTGCATTATCCCTATGAACCTTAGTTCTAAAAATATAATGACGCATAAATGATTTCCATGAGTCTTTTTGCGGTAACTGCGGATCATCCAAATTAGTATAATCTATTCCAAATCTTGTTAATTCTTCAGTAGGAAGATATACCCTTCCCTTTTTGTAATCTTCTTGAATATCTCTCAATATATTTACCATTTGAAGGAAAATACCCATTTCTTCAGCATGTTCCCTTGCATCGGGATTAGAATATCCATAAATTTCTATCAAAACTAAACCTACTGTTGAAGCAACTTTGAAACAATAGCTTCTAACTTCCTCAAAAGTCTTGTAATTAGTAGGAAATAAATCATCTTCCATTCCATCAATTAACATTTCTAAATATTCAATATTTATTGAAAAATTACCAATCGTATCTTTAAGTGCAATAAATATTGGATGGGCAACCGATTCATTATTTCTGATTCTATTCAGATTATCTCTAAACCAAAGTAGGGCCAATACTCTTTGTAAATGAGAAAAATCACCATTTACTGGTTCTTCTTGCTTTTCAATTGCCAATGATATTGCCCTGTCTTCAGATCTCATTTGTAGATTCATTGATGTCTCATTAGATAAATAATTAAGATTAGGCAACCAATCTCCATCTACTATATCATCCACTCTTCTGCAAAATGCATATACGGCATAAACAGATCTTCTTTTATCAGTCGGCAAATGTCTAAAAGATCGTAAAAATGACGTTGATGATTTACGTGTTATTTCTTCACAATACCTGTAAGCCTCTTCGATGGAATTATTCGATAATTTTGGTTCACTATTAATCAGAACCATGCTAAATCTTCGGCCGCTCTACATATCAAAGACTGTTCCAATTATGAATACATTTGAATAATAATTTAGCGTACATTCAAGACACCCATGTATATGGATGGATATGGAGGACCATAACCTGTTAACAACTATCGAGCGTGATGAAGAATCTTGTATACTAAGATTCAAAGATGGTAAGTCATTTCAAGTTGATTATTTAGAAATTCGTTTCCGTTGCCGATGTGCTAAATGTAAGCCAAGGCAAGAGAATGAACAAAGGATAGTGGAATTTCATGAAGAAATTTCTAGACTGCGTATAGAGAAACCCAGTGTTGATCCAGTTGGACATTATGGTATCCAATTAACATGGCCATCAGGTTGTTCAAGTGGCATACATTCCTTTTCTCATCTCCGATCAATTGCAGAAGAATCTGGAAATGAAATCTAATTTGCGAAGCAGTCAAATGCAAAGTACTCTACCACGAAATGTCGAAGAATAGGGTCGCCCCTTTCTCGATAGGTGATATAATGTCCAAAATTACTCCGAAGGATTCAGAAGAAGATAAAGATGATGAGTGGCATAATTTCTCTAATGCAGGATATTCTTCAGCTAATGTAGACGATGAAGATAATGACAATAATCTCAAAGAAAATGAAAATGAAGAGTGGTTTGATGGAGATGATTTTGAATTCGAAGGAAAGACTCTAGATTGGAACTCTCCTCCGTGCCCAACTCCTCTTGGTATTGCACACATTATCAAAATTGGTGTTTGTAACCACTGTGTAGAACGTGTCGGAGGTAAGAAAAACCTGTCAGGCGAAGAGATAAGATTAGAGGCATATGTCAGAGATAATGCTCTAGAAAACTCATTTGATAATGATTTATGCCCATTATGTGAAAATTTATTTGACGATGTAAACAATATTGTAAATAGAATTATCGAAAAAATATCAGATTTAGAATACTCGGCTATGCAGATTGGTATACACCTCCCTAAAGATCTAATTAATGATGAAGATCAAATCAGAACTAGGCATGGTGCAACAGGTTCAAGGCCTCTTAAATCTGCTATGGTGGATGCAATACAAAATGAAATTACTCAAAAATTAGACTCCGAAGTTAATTTTGTAAAAGAAAAACCGGATTTAATGGTTCTTATAGACGGGCTCACCCTTAGAGTAGATGTAGATGTTCGTCCAATATATTTCTATGGCCGGTATCGTAAATTAACTCGTGAAATACCTCAAACCAGATGGCCATGTAGGGCTTGTAAAGGCCGTGCTAGGGGCTGTAAATCTTGTAATGAATCAGGATTACAATATCTCGATTCGGTACAAGATTTGGTAGGTGAACCAATTCGAATGGCTCTTAATGCTGTAGATACATCATTTCATGGTATGGGAAGAGAAGATATTGATGTACGAATGTTAGGAAAAGGAAGGCCCTTCATCATAGAAATAAAGAAACCTATGTCTCGAATTCCAGACCTCGAGGAACTTGTTAAAACTATTAATGAGAATGCGCTTGGTAAAGTTGAAGTTGATAGTCTGAAAAGAACTGAAAAATCTTTAATAGCAAAAATCAAGGCTTCACGTTCTGAAAAATCATATACAATCAGATTCAAAGTTTCTGAAGAAATAAATGAAGAAGAAGTTACAAAGCATATTTCTGATTTATCCGGAGTTGTTCTGAATCAAGAAACACCTCAGAGAGTATCTCATCGAAGGGCTGCCAAAATAAGGAAGAGAAAAATAACTAACTTAGAAAATATAGTGATAGAAGGAGATGAAATTCAATTTGAAGTCCGATGTGAGGCTGGAACCTATGTAAAAGAACTAGTTCACTCAGACGAAGGGCGCACCATTCCTTCGGTTTCTGGGAAACTAGAAATGGATTGTGAAATTTTGTGGTTAGATGTTAATGAGATACATGATGATGAAGAAAATCAATAAAATTAGTATCTTACAAAATCCGAGTCCTTAATAATACGGTGTAAGTCGCCGGGTTCGACGACATTGTCGTTAGGTGATATTATGGTTACTCGCACACATGGGCTTCGTCAAGGAACTCGCAGTATTCTTAGAAAGAATAAAAGAGACAAGGGTCGAATTTTTATTAATAGGTTAATGCATCAATACAAGGCTGGAGATAAAGTAGCTATTGTTTTAGATGGAGCACAACAAGGTGGCATGCCACATCGAAGATTCCAAGGAAGAACTGGAGAAATTATGGGTTCACAAGGACGTGCATTCATTGTAAGTGTCAAGGACGGCAATATGCAAAAGACTGTAGTTGCTAGACCAGAGCATCTAAGGCCAATTGAGGGATAATTATGTCAGAAGAGAAATTCGTTGATGTTGCAACTGTTAGAGACTTATTGTTAGATGCTCAAAAGAGACGTGGCGAACTGTCTTATGAACAAACAATGGCATTACAACATGCAGAGTGGTCTGCTAGTGCACAAGGGCATCCTTCCGGAAATATGAAGACTGATCCAAAAGTTTTTACTGATTTATATAATCAATTAATGGAAAATGAAAAATTAAATCAATATCCAGAAATTTCTGCTAAAATTGCAGAATTATGCCCAATGTCAGTTCCAGACATTAGAGTAGTAATAGCTAGTAAAAGAATTGCTATGGATACATCAGAAATTGAAGAACTAATTACCATAATTAGGCAACATGTACTTTAATTTAGATATTTTAATGCTTATTTATGACTATATTCATGAATGATGTGCTCTCAGAAGGTTTTGTTAAATATGCTACCTAGAAAACAATCTGCCCCTGCAGATGATATTTTTATTAAGGAAACACATGTAAAAATTCTAGATTTATTGGAGAAAAGACCATTTGGTTTTGAGATAGAAGGAATTACTTCTCCTTCACTATATTTGGTAAAGGCACGCCTTAATGATGAATCACTATCAAATGGAGATAAAATTGAGTTACCTTCAGATAAAATTGGCCATCTTAATGAAATTCGATATAAAGATATTACAACTACTTCACAATCAGAATTAGTTGAAGGAATCATGGAAGAAATAAATTTTAATCCTGATAATCATCTAAGTTTCTTTAACAGGGCTAATAATATATCACTAAAAGTCCATTCATTCCAATTATTGCCTACTATTGGTAAATCAAAGGCTCAACAAATGGTTCAAGCAAGAGGCATGATAGGTTGGGAAAATTTCTCAGATATTGATGGCAAATGTTCTATTGAATCTGTTCGATTACTAGCAGAAAGGTATGTGATTGAAATGGAAGATTCTGTTCAAATCCCTCGCTTACTTGATTTGCTGCTTCGTAATGGAATGTGAAATATGTCCCTACTTGATGATCTTGATACTCGTTTACTCGTAGATTTATTGCGAGATAGAATGAAGCCTCAAAAGGCCCTAGGGCAACATTTTTTGGTAGATGACTCTGTAATTACTAGGGCTATTGAAATTGTTTCTGAAAAATCTAATTCATTAAATTCAGAATCTCATGTTCTGGAAATTGGTCCTGGGCCAGGATCATTATCTCTTGAAATACTTAAATCTGGAGCTAAATTAACCGCTATAGAAATAGATATGGAATCTGTTCTACATTTAAATCGTGTTTTTACGGATTTAGAATCTCAATTAACAATAATTGAACAGGATGCTTTAATTGGTAATTGGCCCCAAGGCTTGACTCATATAATCTCCAATCTTCCTTATCAAATTTCAAGTCCAATTCTTGAGAAAATACAAAATTATCATTTAAAAACACCACTTTCTTGTATAGTTTTACTAGTTCAAGAAGAATTTGGGGAACGTATGGCGATGAATAATGGGTATCATACTAGAGGTCCATTGGGGATGTCATTATGGTTAGATTTTGATGTAACTATTGATAGAAAAGTTCCTTCAAACTGCTTCAGTCCCGCACCTCAAGTTAATTCACGACTTGTAGTTTTAACTCCATCATCTAGGGAAGAACTAGTTGATATTAACAGAAAATTATTCAGATTAATAACAAAGCATTGTTACTCTAATAGGAGGAGAAAAATTCGAACCTCACTTTCTAAATCTCCAAAGAGGTTGAATAGAATTAATGATTGGCATAAAAAAAGATGGAATTTAGCAATGGAAGAAATTCTAAATGAATCTATAGAAGGCTTACCTGATGACTGGCCCGATCTTAGGCCTGAAGACTTAGGGCCTGTAGAATGGGCACTACTAACAAGTAAAATTTCATCAAAATAGTACTTTCTTATGCACATTTTTACCACTACTTGAAAGAGGAACCCCTTGTGCGCTGGCTACGGTGAACACTAACTAGTGCACCAAAGCAATGAGGGGATGAGATGGCAAAGAAGGACACATATCTTGCATTACTTCGTCGAGGAATTGACGAAAATACTGCCCAGATACTCTCAGAAGGTGGAATTAAAGTTGGAGATCTAAAAGATTTAGATGTTGACACATTAGTTAATAATTACGGATTAAAGAAAGAAATTGCAAAATCAGTACTTGATGCAGTCATCTCAGGACCACGTGCATCAAGTAAGCAAAGATATCTAGCAGATATTTTGTCAGATGGAACAAAAAAGAAAGTCGATAAAATCGATGAGCAAAGATTCAAGCGTGAACAAAAAGATTTACACGGAGAATTATTAGAAAAGAAAGAACAATTAAGATTAGCGAGAGTTGAATCATTTAGGAATAAGAAATTAGTAATGAATAGACTCGGAAAAACAGTCGAACTTATTGTTAAGTTAGAGAATACACTTGATGATGAATCCAAGGTTGAACAAAAATCTAAACTAAGAGATCAATTAGAAACTAGGGGATTAGAAGCTGCTCGAGATCATGAAATGTTGGAATTGTCAGGAACTCCTCAAGATATTGTCGATTTTAGAAGGAAAATTGCACCTGTACTTTGTCTTCATGCTTGTCCACATTGTGGTGATGAGATGGATCCAAGAGGCAGTAGTATTGTTGATGATATGTCCGATTTTAGATTTATTTGCTGGGATTGTGAAGAAGAATTCTTATCTCCAATGGCTCAATTAGTTGATGATAGATTAAGTAATGGCGCTAGAATAACTTTAGATTCTAATATTAAACCTAGATTAAAGGTAATCGCTCCGCCTTCTAGAACCGGAGTTTCCAATATTGAGGAATTGATTGCTAGGGACTTGAAGAATACTGGGGCATCAGCAAAGCAATTAGAAGCAGCAATTGAAGCAAGTAATCTATCTGGAACTTTGATTAGTATTGATGAATGGATTGATCAAACTATAACTGCAAAAGGATATATTCAGGCCCAAGAACATCGTGAAGAATTCATCATTGCAACTGGTGCAGGTGCAACTAAATTCAACAAATGGATGAAGAAAGCTGGACTTTATTTCAATAAACAAACCGGAAGATGGACACGCTGGGAAGACCGTTGAGGCGGTTATATGCCAGAAAATGAACTAATTCGTTTTTTCAGAGGAAATCTACCAATCGGTATAGGAACTATAGAACCAGATTTAACAATAGTAGAAATAGCATATAATGCAGGAATCAATATTCCAACAAATTGCACTTCGGGAACCTGCGGAACTTGTTTAGTCCGTTTAAAAAAAGGATTTATTGATTATCCAGAAGATCTACCTCCTGGGCTTGATGACTTTTTGGTAGAAGAAGGAGGGTTTCTTCCCTGTTGTATGATGCCAAAAGGTGAATGCGAAATAGATATAATACCACCACTTTAATGGAGATAATGTATGTCAACTTGGACTGAACCATTCTTTATACAGAGTTTAATCATATGTCTACTCGGACTTTCCATCTCATATTGGTGGCTTTCTAATAAAATAAAGTCTAAATTAAGAGAAGTCGAAGAAAGGCAATCAAAAAGTAGAGAATCTAAAAAATAAAAAATCTATTCATTAACCGCAGCAGTCCACCTTTCTTTTTGTGGTACTTCGACTATTTCTATATGGCATGCCAATATTTCTTTATGACTTCCAATTTCATTCCTTAGATTTACTAAGCCATCTAAGCAACATGGACAATGTGGGTGAGGAGGTTTAATCCACAAATCTATATTCCCAGCAGCATTGACTTCGACTCCTCTTAATATCGATTCATCTGTTATGGGTTTTCCATGATACTCAGTAGCGTTTCTTAAAATCTTTGCAAGACGTTTCTGTGCAGTAATTTTTGCTTTAGTAATAGTCTCACCACTCAGTTATCTTTGGGAATTTATTTCCCATTGTTAGGCATTCCATCCCGTCATTTGTTCTAGTCCAAGTATCTTCAATTCCAATCGCCCCATCCTTATGAATCACTTTTGGCTCAATCGCCATAGTACCTCTAATATTGAGTTCACAATCAAAACCTCTTGCAACAACAGGAGTTTCATCTAACTCTAAACCAACCGAGTGTCCTAAAAATTGTGCCTGATTTGGCTTCATTCCCATCAAATTTTCTAAATGGCCCATTTCATCAGCCATATCTTTGCCACTCTCCCAAGCACTAGAACACATTTCTCCCTTTCCTAACTTGTCTACAACTAATTCACTAATTTCTGACATATCTTCTAACCTTTGAATCCAATGTTCAGCAAGCCTTCCCTTACTAAACATCCTAGTACAATCAGAAACATATCCTCTATGGAGGTGAACAATATCTACTAATACCGGTTCATTTGCTTTAATTTTGGCAAATCCCGCTCCTAAGGAAGAAATAGGACTTGCACCCAATCCCCCAATTGCCGAATCAAAATATGATGGAACAGCCGCTGACCTTCCAGCCGCAATTACTACTCTATCACAATCCATTGGCCATTTTCTCATTCTTATTCTACCTCCAAAGCCATTGGCCCTACTAACTTCATCAGCAATAGCCGCTAATTCTATCTCTGTATTTCCTTCTCCACAATTATCTCTTATTGAATCAAACATTAGTTGATTAATATCGCCACTAGCCTTATGCATCGATATTTCCCATTCTGACTTAGTTTCTCTCAATTTATACATCAAGTTTGAACAATTTTCACTTTCTCCTAATAAATTACCAAATTTAGAATTAAGAAATTCCCACCTGTCATAAGGAATCTTTGATGATAATAAAGCAGGTTTTTTAGTACAGCCTAATGACCTCAGAGAATCTTCTAGAATATTCATTCTGGGATGGGCTTCAATTGTATGTGGTGCATCATCTCCTCCAGCTTCAAAAATTGCACGATCTAAAGATTTCCTTACCCAATGACTAGTTTTTACATCCGACCCCTGAGCTCCAATTATTATTGCGGAATTTTGCCTTCCTCCAGTTAACCAATACAATTCAACTGGATCATCTATCCATGCAGATTCTATGTTATTTCTAAGGAGGCTATCTGCAACTAGTCTTTGCCTATTTTGTAATTCAGATACTGGGACTCTCCAATCTTCATTTTCTGGGCCCGTCAAACATGCGACATCCCAATTCATATGCCATCCTAATTTACATCAACAAAAAGTATTTTTGTTTTTTATCGCAGATATCCTTCCACAACGGCCAAATGCGAAGCGCCAGTCGCTCCGGATGTGCAAGGCGTCCTTTCGCTTGATGCAATAGATTTGCAAGGGCGCACCGTATTATACAGAGTAGACGTAAATGCACCTCTAAATCCAATAGACAAATCTCTTCTGGATGATTCTAGACTTAAGATGATTAAACCAACTTTAGAAATTTTAAAAGAGTCTAAAGTAGTTATTTTAGCACATCAATCTAGGCCCGGAAAATCTGATTTCTCTGATATGTCAAAACACAGTGAAAGACTTTCAGAAATAATAGGAAGAGAAATTATGTTTATCCCAGATATTTGTAGCGATTCTACTATTGAGTTAATAAAAAATATGAGTGATGGAGATATTATTTTTCTTGATAATATGCGTTCTCATATCGAGGAATATGGTACTAAATATGAACATTGGAGAGATACTGAATCTTCAGAAATAGTAACTAAATTGTCTTCTGTGGCAGATTTATATGTTTCAGATGCATTCGCTGCAGCCCATCGAAGTTCTCCAACACTTACTGGTTTTGCACATTGCTTACCTTGTTATCCTGGGCAATTAATGATGGATGAGTTGTCAAATCTTGATATTGCAACTAAAAATCCTCCTAGGCCCTATCTTGCAATACTCGGTGGTGCAAAATGTGACGACTCTCTCAGAGTAGCGCTTAATTTAATCAAGAAAGAAATAGTCGATAAAATAGCACCAGTAGGCTTAGTTGGTAATTTAATGCTGTGGGCAAACGGAAATGATATAGGGGGCCCAAACAAAGAATTTCTTAAAAATACTCTAGCAAAAGATTTTGATGAATCTTGGGAAATGGCAATAAAATTAATTAAAAACTATTCTGAATTACTAATTCTACCTGTTGATTTTGCAGTTGAAATCAATGATGAAAGGGTTCCAATGTCATTAGACCAACTTCCAACAGACTATCCAATATATGACGTTGGAATTTTATCTTTGATGAATCTAAGGCCAATAATATTGGATTCAAAATGTATACTTTGGAACGGCCCTGCTTCTTTCTTTGAGAGGCCTGGTTTCGCATTTGGAACTATTGAAATTTTGAATATGTGTGTTGAAACTAATGCGATTACAATAATTGGAGGGGGCCATACAAGTGCAATAGTGAGTAGCCGCGGTGCAGCTTCCCAAGTCACTCATAATAGTACAGGAGGGGGCTCTACAATGTGTTTATTATCGGGACAAGAAATGCCCGTTATAGATTCTTTAAGAGAGTCAGCCATTAAATTTTCAAATAATAATGCATAATTATTTCGTTGGAATCACTTAAATAATTCTCCGAATGGTCGCTATAATATGGAAGACCCAAGCAACTCTCCTTTTGATGAACCTCCAACAGTTCATATTTCTGGTAATCCTACGAGTGGATTCACAGCACCATATGTTATTGGAAGAAGTAAAAGTTCCGGCCCAAAGATATTTGGAATAATCGCGATTATGATAGCAGCACTTGGTACTTTATCCCATCTTTTTGGACTTTTATCTGTCGAATCAACATTGGATAGTTATGAAAAAATTGGCATAGATGTTACTAGGAATATGACCATCTGGGTATATATTAGTCCAGTTATAGGCATAATATATTCTATTATTTTTGGTTATGCGGGTTTACAACTTTATAATTATCAGAAGAAATCCATATTCATAGCATTAGCAACAGTTGGTATCAGCTTAGCTTCAGGAATTATAGGATCAGTAATAATGGGGGACAGTATAACTCAAAATGACGAATTAGCGGGAATTGCTGCTGGAATAGGAATATTTACTACAATAATATGTAATGCTTGTTGT
>JBKEHQ010000033.1:0-14025 GCA_046710875.1 Candidatus Thalassarchaeaceae archaeon | reverse complement strand
ATTCTATTAAATTTACCCTCCGTAAAAGATCTTTTAATCGTTTTACAAGGAGGTGCCACACCTGTCAATTGAATAATAATATCACCAATATTGATTATATTTCCAACTTCTAATAAGTTCCAATCAACCCCTCTTATTGTAATGTTCTCACCTGTACTTCCTATGTATATTGAATTTCCCTCAGATTGTAATTCCTGTATTCTTTCATAAGAAAATATACAAACAGCTCTGCTAGGTCCGCCGTGATATTTTAAATCATTTTGCTTATCTTCTATGACTCCTTCAATTCCAACATTGATTGTTTCAAGAGGATATTTTGGCACCCCACCTAATGCGTTAGCATTTACAGATTGTACAATTCCCACATTAAACTCAATACCTCATACTCAATAAGAATATTGTTTAATAAATAAATATATTAGCATTTTTAGTACATTTTACCATAATTTATCTGAATCATCATATCCAATGACCTATTGGACATAGTATGGCTGAGTTTGGTGAACACCCTCCTATACCAGATAGTATTGAGAATTTACTTAGTGATGATACTGTTTCTACAGTTTTTTTAAAGGCTGAATGTCCGACAAGAGTAAAAAGTGGTCATATTTCATCTTTAACACTTAATCAGCTGGATGGCCCTCCATGGGATAAACCTACTTTAGAGAATTTGTGCGATGAACTATCAATGGTGATAGAACAAAATACAAAACGTTCGGACTGCTTCATAGAAATTGAAAGAATTGGTTGTAAAATAATGCAAATAGGGGACCTTAGAATTACTTGTGCATGGCCTCCCTTTTCAGATGCATGGGAAATTACAATAGTTAGGCCAGTAGCATACTTACAAATATCAGATTATAATTTAAATCCTGAATTAATGGGCAGACTAAAAGATCACCATCGTGGAGTCTTTGTAGTTGGAAGACCAGGGTCTGGAAAAACTACTTTTGCCCAGGCAATTGCAGCATATTTAGATTCTGAAGTCGGTGCAATGGTAAAAACAATGGAAGCGCCCAGAGATCTTCAAGTTCCACAAAGGGTCACTCAATATGCCCCTTTAGAAGGAGATTTAGAAAAAACTGCAGAAGTAATTTTTTTAGTACGTCCTGATTTTGTTATATTCGATGAAGTTCGAAGAACCAGAGATTTTGAAATATTTGCAGATGTTAGATTGGCTGGAGTGGGATTGCTAGGAGTAACTCACGCTAATAGTGCACTTGAAGCAATACAAAGAATGGTCGGTAAGGTTGAATTGGGGCTCATATCTCAGGTTCTTGATACTGTAATACATGTCGAAAAAGGAAAAATAGCCCAAGTTTTAGAATTAAAAATGGTGGTTAGGGCACCTACTGGAATGGAATCAGACTTAAGTCGACCAGTAATTGAAATAAAGGAATTTCCTTCTGGGAAAATAACTCATGAAATGTTTGCCTTTGGTTCAGAAATAGCGGTAGTTCCAGTAAATATCAATGAAGAAGAAGGAGGAAGCCCAGCTATGAGGATGGCAGCAGTTCAATTAAAAAAAGAAATCTCCCGATTAACAGGTATACCTGTACACCATGCAAAATTTTTGACAGATTCATCTGCTGAAATGTACATTAATGACTCAAGCATAGGGGCTATGGTCGGAACTAGGGGCGAATCTATACGTCAACTTGAGGAGGACTTGAGCATAAAATTAAAAGTAAATTCTATTAAAGATTTACCTCGCTTACTAAGGAAAAAAATCGAAAATGACTCAAATCAAGACGAAGAATTAGATCAATGGCGTAGTAAATCGGGAAGGCATTGGGAAAATAGTCCAGGTAAAAATAAGAAAGTAAAGGGCAGGAAAGGAAGAAGAAACTAATTATATTTCCATATATTATTCACCTAAATGCCAATAATTAGTGTAATAATTATAATTATTATTATTGAGTCAAGTATTACTAATTATATCGCATTTAATTGACTATGTGACATATGTATTACTATTATCCACCAGGTAAGTATCTATTTTAACTTCAAAGCATTCTTGACGCACATTCTTTTCGAGTAATATTATGAGTGACGGCGCGGGTAAGCCAAAAGTTGTAATTGTTCGTGATCAGACTAATATTACCAGTGGTATTGATGTTCAGGAAAAATTAATTTTAGCTGCAAGAGTTTTTTCTGATTTACTAAAACCAACCTTAGGTCCAAGAGGCCTAGATAAAATGTTATACAAGACGGATGGAACTACTGCTATAACTAATGATGGTGCAAAAATTGTTGCAGAACTATTAGTCAAACATCCTGCTGCTAAAATGATGGTTTCAATGGGTAATATGCAGGAAGAAACATGCGGAGATGGCGTTACAACTACTATGTTACTATGTGGCTCAATGTTAATTGAGGCACACACACTCCTCAAGAAAGGACTCCACCCGTTAACCTTGGTAGATGGTTACCAAATGGCTCTTAAAATTGCAAAGGAGCAAATAGATAATGATGTAAAGCCAGTAAATGAACAAAATCTTCTATCGATTGCTGAAACTGCATTAAGAGGTAAAGGTGCTGAAACTGCTCTAAATCGATTTTCTCCAATAATTGTTGAATCACTAACTACACTTTTTAAAAATAGAGAAAATCCATTGGCAGAACACGTAACAATGTACAAAACTGGATTCGGGTCCCTTCAAGATTCTAAATTATTGAAAGGAATAATTATCAAACGCCGTATATTAATGGATAATCTACCTAATAATCTAATAAATCCTAAAGTTGCGGTACTAGATTCAGATTTAAAAATTCGTACATTGACTCGTTCTGTTGAGATTAAAATATCTACAGCAAATCAATTAGATTCATTCGTAGATGCGGAACAAGATAGAAAAAACTCTATTGCTAATGTTATAATTAAAAGTGGAGTTAATGCTATATTTTGTTCAGGAGAAATAGATAGAGATATACTTCATCAACTTTCAGATAATAATATACTTACAGTAGGAGAATTAGATTCTTCAGAGATAGAGAATATAGCAAATGCAGTTGGGGCCACTTTAATCGACTCAATTTTAGATATAAATTCTTCAGACCTCGGAGAATGTGGATCTATTCAATGGGAAAGACGAGAAGATACAAATCAAGTTGAAGATATTATAGTAATAGATGGTTGTATAAAACCAAAGATTGTGACAATAGAGGTAGGAGGCTCAGGAGATATAGGAACTGATGAAATAATTAGGGGATTGCATGATTCTTTACGTGCTACATCAATAGCAATGACAGATAATGAGATTGTTCCCGGTGCGGGCTCAATACATTCTAGAATGGCCAACGCTGTAAGAAGTGCTTCAGAAGCGGAACCCGGTAGGGCTAGACTTGCAATGGAAGCATATGCAAGGGCTTTAGAAACAATTCCAGCAACTTTAGTAGAAAACGCCGGCGGAGATTCCTTGGATAGAATATTGGAATTACGTGCTGCATCTAGGGATAATGAGGGGCCAGTCGGGATCACTCCTGAAGGATTTGTTTCAATAATAAATGATGTCTGGCATCCTCGTTTGGTCATAGAAGCATCTTTACAATCAGCAACCGAAACTGCAATGAGTATGCTACGCATAGATCAGGTTATATCAGCAAGAGGAGATTAAACTTACCTGTCGAATTATTGAAGGACTTAATCTAAATCCGATATCATGGACAAGCCACGAGCCCTCATTAGCGTTTGGGAAAAAAAAGGAATAATTGAGTTTGCAAATTCACTTTCAAATATGGGTTGGACCATAGTTTCAACCGGCGGAACTTCACGTAAATTGCGTGAATCTGGTATAGAAGTTACAGATGTTTCAGAAATTACAAATCATCCAGAAATATTAGATGGTAGAGTAAAAACTCTACATCCAGCTGTTCATGGAGGTATTCTTGCAAGAAGGGAAAATGATAATGATATGAAAATTTTGAATGAATTAAAATATGGGGCCATTGACTTAGTTTGCGTAAATTTATATCCTTTCGAAAATGTTGCTGCACAAAAACCTCCAGTTTCAGATGATATTTTGATTGAGATGATTGATATAGGGGGGCCAACTATGATTCGTTCTGCAGCTAAAAATAACAAAGACGTTATCATAGCAACACACCAAAGTCAATATGACTTCATAATTCAAGAACTTATCAAATCCAATGGTAAACCATCGGGAATAGATATTTCTATGAAGAAAAAATTAGCACTAGAAGCTTTTCAATCAACGGCAGCATATGACATTGTGGTAAGTAATGAGTTAGAAAATAGATTTATCAATCCACTGACCCCTCGTAAAATTCAAATAACTTCAGAAGTAGGTAAGGAACTTAGATATGGGGAAAATCCCCATCAACCCGCGTCATTTTATCCTTCTAATACAATTGAACCTACTGGATTAGCTGCTACTCTCCAACATGGAGGAAAGGAACTTTCTTTCAATAATTATTTAGATTTAGATGGGGCATTACGAATCGCTAGAGGTCTTTTAATTGATATGGATGATGAATATTCTCATGGATGTGTGATAATTAAACACACAAATCCATGTGGTGTTGCAATAGATAAGCATCAGTCAAAAGCATGGAAAAACGCATTAGCAAGTGACCCAGAAAGTGCATTTGGATGTGTAATTGCATTTACTTCTTTAGTAGAAAAAGAAACTGCAGAATTAATCAGTGATCATTTCTTTGAATGTATCATTGCTCCCGGTTTTGATGAAGCAGCATTAGATATATTATCTATAAAAAAGAATAGAAGAATGTTAACTATAAAAGATCTCTCAATAAGAAAAGAAGAATTACGAATTAGACAAATTGATGGTGGTTGGGTAGCACAGATCCAAGGCCCTCCAAATATTGATTGGGCAAAAGTCCAATGTGTTACAAAAAGAAGCACAAATGAAGGGGAAATTCTATTGGCAAAATTCGGATGCACCGTTCTTTCCGAAGTCAAATCTAATTCAATAGCATTAGTTTCTAAGACTGATACTGGAATGGCAACAGTCGGAATCGGGCCCGGGCAAACAAGCAGAGTTGAAGCAGTACATATTGCTGCAAGAAGGGCCGGCCCTCGAGCGGCAGAATCCATGATGATTTCTGATGCATTTTTCCCTTTCAGGGATGGAGTTGAAGCTGCTAATAAAATTGGGGTAAAGGCTATTATTCAGCCCGGAGGATCAATAAGAGATCAAGAAGTTATAGATGCCGCAGATGAATATGGAATGTCCATGCTTTTCACAAATAAACGGCTTTTTCTTCATTAAATTATACATTCCTAATTTTTAGTTTGAAGATAACATACCAAATTCCAATTAGTCCAACTAATAGTATTGTAACGGCACCGTATCCAGGATCAGCACCATTCCATGAGGAAGTATCGTATAGATTTCCAGTACCCTTAGTTGAAACATACCAAACAAAATATGTCGATAACGACGTCATTAAAGTTATAAAAAAGATAATTATATATTTAGCATGCTTAGGGATTGTTTTTCCAGTTGCATAATACTCAAAAATAGCTGAACCAAAATACTTATTTGTCAAAGTCCAATAAAATAAACTTTCATTTGAAAGTGAAAACAAAAAGGCTGCGGGAACGGCCCATGATACCGTCGGCCATCCCGGAATAAAAATTCCTATTATTGCAAAAAAAACAAATATAATACCTAATAAAGTGTATATTTTACTTTTTATTGGACTACTTGCAACAGAATAATTTTCAATAATTTCTTCTATTGTTTCAAGGCGCTCCATTGGTTCACCAAACCTCCGAAGCAAGGTCGGGTTTTAGTCCCAACATATGGCTGAAGCTCAGATAATGTATTTTTTATGACGAAACCTCAAACGACAATGTTCGCTGTCGGGTCTGTGGATGAGGGGTACATACTTCCAAGAATCGCGTCTTTACTAAATCCATTAAGAGTCGCTGTTTTAATTTCAGGAACAGGGGACGGACTCAATGCATTATTAGCACATCAAAAAATATCTAGAACGCATTCTACAAAGCTAATCTTATCTAATAATAGTAATGCTTATGGACTAATTTATGGGAATAAATATAATATAAGATGTAAAGCAGTACCTCTTCCTCAATCATCAAATAAAGATTTACAGCGACTAATGCATGAAGATTTAATTAATAAAGAATTAATAAATTCCAAAATCGAACTCATTGTATTAAATGGATATATGAGAGTACTTACTCCTTCTTTTGTAAGTAAATGGAAAGGAAAAATTATCAATATACATCCTTCTTTACTGCCGAAATTTCCAGGGGCACATGCTCATAGGGACGCAATTAATGCTAAGGTTACCGAAAGCGGATGTACGGTACATTTGGTGGATGATGGTGTTGATACGGGGTATATTTTGGCGCAAGAGAAAGTATCGATAAATTCACTAGATGATATAAAATCACTACAAGAAAAAATTAAAAATGTCGAACATACATTATATCCAAAAGTTATTGACAACTTATCAATTGGCAAGTATCATATTAAATCATGAGGATTATTTATATTTTTTAATATATCTTTATTTTCAAAAAAAGTTGAATGTTTTAACTCTGAAAATTGAATATTCAAAGGTCGCCTGTCTCCATTCGCTAATTTTTTTAAAATTTTTTTTGGCTTAATAAGAGATAATAAAGGATGCAACCTTTCACCGTCAGTCGGCATTATCAAATCATCACCATCTTTAATTAAATGTTTTAAGTTTTTAAAAAAATGTTCTGTTATCCACGGCACATCAACTGTGGCCAATTGAATATACTCATATTTTGAACCAATATTCTCAAGGTTTTCAATAATTGATTCAATTGGCCCAGCATATTTTTTAGTATCAACAGCCCACTCAATTTTAATTGATGGATCCAATAATCTCTGATATTTCTTAATCAAAATTATATCAGATATAGATATTATTATTGGAGTTAATCCTGCTAAATGCAAAGAATTTACTACTCTAGATATACATGATTCACCATTTATTTCAATCAATGCCTTATCTGTGCCCATTCTTGATGACATTCCACCTGCAAGTAGCAAAGAGCCCAAGAAATCACCTTAGTTCATCTAGTCGTTGTAATGCATATTGGGTCTCATCCATTAGTTCTAAAGCCCTTTTCAGTAAAATTTGTTGTTCTTTTCTTCCATTAGACTCTTTTAGCCATCTCATTAACTGCGAAACATCTGTTGAATTTTGTTTAATGGTCCACTCAAGGACTCTTTCAGATATCGGGTCATCTGATGGTAATAGGCGACCAGTCATTAGTTACCGGAGGACACCTTTCCACATCAGTTCTACGGTTTAGAATCAATAATTTTATGCATAACTCGTGAAATTATTGAATCACTCGTTGGTAAATCTATATCTTCTAATGAGGCAATCAGATTGGTACTTGGAATCTTACCTTTAATAATTCCTGCATAAGTTGTTATTATTGCCAAATGGCCGTCCACTAATCTACCTTTACACCATTTTTCAAGTAATTTTTCACTTGGCATTTCTCTGCCCGAACGTAACAATTCTTCAATTGTTAATAACAAACCATCCATAGGCTCTTTTTTTCTTAATAATGATCTAAATATTATCCATGGATTAGTGTTTAAAGTGACATGATCGAGATTTGCTAAAATCAATGCAGATAGTGCAATATCTTCCCTTCCATGCCGCTTCCATAATCTTTTATTTAATTTTAATAATTTGGCATGATTTCCATTATTTTTTGTTATTAACCATGAAGCCAATCTTCTAAGTAAACCATCTGGAGTTCCCAAATGAAATGAGTAACCAGCTGAAATACCAATCCTATCTGTAGTAGATTTCATTATTAATGCCGGTATTCCTATTGGATATGCTTCACGAACTACTTTTAATAGTTTTTTTGAAGATTGGTGAACGTTATGATGCTGATTTCCAAGATACTCATCTAATAGGGCGTATTCTTTCATTTACGATCCTCTTTCCTGATTAGAATACTATCTAGTATATCTCCCATACGATCTATTGAATCATAAAGTCTAATTCTAACCTCATCTTTGAATGTTCTATGAATGACTTCTTCTAATTGCCTATCCATACTTCTAGTAATGGCTCTATGCTCTGAGTCATTTATGGAAAAAATCTTTCTTAAATAAGCAATTTGCATTAATTCATCATCAGATCTATCAGTATGAATTAACATTGCTTCTAATACCTGTCCATAAACAAGTCTCTGGTCTTCTTCACTAAGAGATTTACCGGCACCGATTGGAATATTATTCACTATTGAATTATATACCATCTTTGGTTCTACATCCTCCAATTTCAGAGAATAAGCCAACTTCATAAGAAGTCTTTTTTCTCCATTACTTAATTGACCATCTCTCAATGCTAAAGAAACAGCTCCTCGAAAAACAACTCTTCTATCGAAAATAGAATCTTCCATGCCAATCGAAGCATGCCAACCAATTTAATGACTGGGGCTAATTAATGTTTTTTTATACTTTGAATCTTTATTATATAGTCGGAGGTTTCATCAACTACCCATACTTCCCACAGATTGCTTTTAAGCCACACTCGAGGATGTTCTGCATCCATTCACCCAAATGCCGAATAGGCAAAATAGGAAAAGAGTTTCTTGGGTGTGTTTCAAAATAATAAATATATAAAAAGGAGAATAAAATAATGTCAAATGAAGGAAAATACGTCATACACGCATCCATTCGTACGGATGGAACAGTCGCAAGAAAGGATGTCATAGGAGCAATATTCGGTCAAACTGAAGGGCTTCTAGGGGATCAATTGCAGTTAAGAAAATTGCAAAGAACAGGCCGAATCGGTCACGTTGATGTGGTATTACATCAAAATAAAGGAAAAGTACAGGGAGAAATACTGGTAACTTCATCACTCGATCAGGTTAGTACAGCAGTTATTGGCGCAGCCTTAGAAACTATTGAAAGAATAGGCCCATGTAAGTCATCCATAAAAGTAAAACAAATTGAAAATATACGTTCTGCAAAGCGTGATCATGTAATCGATCGTGCAAAAGAATTACTTGTTAGTTTAGTTAATTCAGGTACAGATGAATCAAAGAATATATTGGAAGAAGTACGATCTGTTCTTACATTAGATACAGAAATTGAAATTTCAGGAATGACAGCAGGTCCTAATGTTGAAAATAGCGAGGCGATAATTATCGTTGAAGGTAGAAACGATGTTAGAAACCTATTGAAATATGGTATTAAAAACGCTATTGCTACAATGGGCTCAGGTATAAATTCCGAATTATTAACTCTTGCAAGTAAGAAAAAAGTTGTTACAGCATTCCTAGATGGAGATAGAGGTGGAAAGTTATTACTTATGGAATTGAGTGGCAAATTAGGTAAATCCTTAACACACGTTTCTATAGCTCCCCAAAGCAGAGAAGTAGAACATTTAGAAGGTAAGGTAATAACAAAATGTTTGAATCAGAAAGAAGTTGCTTCAAAAGCCGTAGCTAGGATTCAAATAGAAATTCAGAAGGATGATGATGAAACAGTTGGTACTGGAAGTGAACTATTAGAGGCACCTGATCATGTTAAGAAATGGGCAGAATTATTGGAAGGCCTACCAAGGAATAATGCGATTATAATTCTTGAAGATGGTACGACTACAGATCCAATTGGTGCAAGTAGTCTAAAGGATTCGTTGGAAGAAACCAAAGGTGCACAAGGACTTGTATTCGCCGGAAAAATAAATGATAAAATATTTGATTATGCATCTGGTGCAGGAATTGAAAATGTATTAGGTAATTCGAGAGGCAAAGTATCTAGAAAGCAAGATGTACAAGCATTTTCCCCAGATGATTTCTAAAAAATTATGATAATCTAAGTCAATTTTTATAAAACTGACTAATCCTAATTATACCAAAAATTAGCCTATAAGACATAAAAGTAATAGAAGCCATCAAAAGTCTTCTATGTCCGCTCGAAGTAATGGAATCTTCTACCATGGTTGTTGTAACAATTTATGCAATACTGATTATTGCATTGACAACTCTTTGGTTAAAACATAAAAGTATGATAACCAAAAGTAAAAAATTTCATTCAAGAATGGGGTTATTACAAGGAAATTTAAATGACGCATCCAACTCTTTAGAATTATTATCTAGGGGAGTTAGTACCATTCTATCCGATGCTCCAGAAGTACATGGACTGCTCGACGTTCACAAATCCTTAGAGAATGCAGAAAAGTTATTATTAAATCAGAATTTTAGTATAAGTTCCAGTGAATCATGCGCAATAGCAACACATGCAACACATGCAATTCTAAACCACTATTCAGGAATTGATAATAATCAAAGTACAAATATAATTTCAGGACTTTTACCACTTACAAAAAGATTAGACTCAATTTTAACCCAATCAAATATGAAGGCCGAAGATATCGAATTAAATGGTAATGAACATAGGCGAATCGGTGAACTATTTCACGCGATAGGAAGAACTGATCGTGCATCAGATTTTTACAATGTGGCGCATGAACTAAGTCCTGAAGATATCAAGCCCTTAAGTTCCCTTGCAGGCATACAACGTAAAAATGGAGATCTAGAACTTCTAGATATTAGTTTAGAAAGATTATTAGCAATCGATCCAGATGATATAGATGCTTTACAAGAACAAATTTTACTATTGACTGATTTAGATCCTGCAAGAGTAAAGAGAAATAAAAAACGATTAGAAGGGTTAGGAATAGAATTTACAAAAAACGATGGTCAATTATCAAATATTGTAGAAAGGGCAAATATTGCCGGTCAGAATTTGTATATCCATAATTCCGAAGATATTGACGAATTATATAAAAAAGGATCAAAACTACTTTCTCTTGGAGAAATAAATACGGCTCTGGAATGTATTGAAAAAGTAATTAACTTAGATTCCAAAAATGGAAAGGCTTGGCTTTTGCACTCAAGAATATTAGCAACAAATCCTCATAAAATAAAAGAAGCACTTTCCAGTATCAAAAAAGCACAAGGTTTGGGCGAGTTTGGCATTATGATTGAATCAGAGATACTGGATAATAATGGTAGAAAACAGCCAGCAATAGAAGTACTTGAAGAATATATTGAAAAACATCCAGAAAATCCTGAAGTCAGAGCAAAGCTAAGCCTTTTACTTCTTAGATCTGGATCATTTGAATGGGCTAATAAAATACTAGACGAAGCTCCTTTAGTTTCATGGGAACATGAAGCATTGCATGTTATGAAAGGACGATTAAATCTTTCTAAAGTAGATGAAAAAAGAGATAATACTGGTAAATATGATCAAATACTTCTTTTGGATTCAATTTCTTGTTTTGATTCAGCAATTGAATATAATCGTGAATCGGGTTTAGCATGGTTGGGTAGAGCTAGAGCATTGCGCTACCAAATGTCACACAATGAAGCAGAAATAGCACTAGTTAGGGCCAGACGCTTGATACCAGAAAATCCTTCAATATCTTTAGAGGAAGCTCAATTAGCACTTGATTTAGGTAAAATTGATCAAGCAGAGGTTATGATTTCAGCAGCATCTACTAGGTTAAAAAATAACTCTACTATTTATTTTATAAAAGGACTTATTGCGGCGAGGAGAGGACACATGGCCGAGGCACAAGATTTTTTCTCAAGAACACTTGAAATGGATAAAAATCACGTTAGAGCCAGATTAAACAGGTGTTCTGCAGCATTGTTGAGGGAAGAATTAAGTCTAGCGCTCGATGATGCTAACCTATTAGTCAAGAATCGGCCGAATCTGAGTTTAGCAAAATTAAGAAGATCTGAAATATTAATGAATCTTGGAGATTGGTCAGAAGCAGAATCTGAATTAAGGGGCTTATTGAAAGAAAATTCTGAATATACCATGGCTCTAGTCCATCTAGGAACATGTATGAATGCAATGGGAAGGGCAGAACAAGCAGAAAAGCCATTAAATAAAGCCATAAATATCGATCCAACCCTTTCTGATGCATGGTATCAAAGAGGATTATTATATCTTGATTTTGGTAGATTGGATGAAGCCTTCTCCGATTTTGAAAGTGCTGCGCGCTGTAATCCTAGACATTTGGATGCCAATCTTAGAATCGCAGCTATATTACATGAAGGAGAATATCCTGAAAAAGCTATATCAGCTTGGAGGGCAGTATTGAATATAGACTCTGAACATAAACTAGCCCGGCGAAGACTAGAAGAATCTAGAGAAAAGGTTTCATCAAGAAATTCTAATTATATTACAAAGCATTAATTCTCTAATTACTTTGGATACATATATGAATGCGTCACTAGGAATAGAACCAGGGCAATTAGCACCTGATTTTTCATTAAAAAATGCTAATTTTTTAATAAATAACTCTACTGTTTCCCTTTCAGATATTATGGATGATAATGGTGCTATAATATTATTTACATGCAATCATTGTCCATATGTAGTTGGCACCGAATCAAGAATTGAAATTTTATCAAAAAAAGCAAAAGAGAATAAAATTGGTTTTGTAGGAATAAATTCTAATGATCCAATAAATTATACTACTGATTCATGGGAAAATATGGTTAAAAGAGCCAAATCTGGGATGTCATATGCGTATCTTGTAGATGATACGCAAGAAGTTGCAATAAAATATGGTGCAGAAAGAACTCCTGAATTCTATCTAGTTAATAAATCTGGATTAGTTGTTTATCGGGGAAGAATGGACGATTCACCACGTGACCCTTCCCATGCAACAACTTCAGAATTATCAGATGCAATGGATCTTATTGTAATGGGTAAAGATATTTCAGAATCTAGGACAATAAGTATAGGGTGTTCTATTAAGTGGAAAATATAAATCTAATATTGCTCTAATACTAATTCAGTTTGTGTAGAACTTATATCACCGGGTGCAGCTAACCACATTTTATCTAGCATATTCCTGAGTCCAACAGTATCATCAACGTGTACAATTGCAATCAAATCAGCATCTCCACTGATTTCATATACTGACTCAACACCATTCCATCCTGCAAACTCTCCGGCTAAAGTTCCAATTTCGGTCCCCGGTCCAATTTTCATTCTTATAAGCGCAGATAATCCAATTCCAGCTTCTCTAACAGTGTATCCTCTTATGACGCCCTCCTCTTCCAATTTACGCATTCTAGTTCTCACAGTCCTCTCAGTAACTCCAACAGTTTTTGCAATATCTACATAAGCAGCTCTGCCATTATCTCTCAATACGGATAATATTCCCCTATCTAAAGAATCGATGTTTATCATATATAATCCGAAAAGCATATCTTATTTGTACTTTTATTCCAGTTAATAATATATATTTAAATATATATTTCCGGTTTATAGCATATATTTTATATTATTTAAAAAAACTTATATTAAAATAATAACCCTATAAAGACAATTTATATGGATTGAAGTATGAAAATACTATTGAATTGAATTGGCTGACTTAATTCATAATTATAATCCCGTTACATTCACAAAGCCAATCCCATCCGTCTCATATATGGGATTGCCCATAAGCGATTTAAATGGAAGAATGATACTTGACTCGCGAGGAAACCCAACGATTGAGGTAGATTGCTATGCTAGTATCGATATCCCTTCTAGGGCAGCAGTCCCTTCAGGAGCATCTACTGGAAGTTATGAGGCTGTAGAATTACGAGATAACGATGATGAAAAATGGAATGGTAAAGGAGTAGATATTGCCATTAGTAATATAAATGGAATAATTAAAAATTCATTAGTCGGCATCGACGTATCAGATCAAGAAAAAATTGATAAAATTATGCTAGATTTAGATGGGTCGACAAACAAATCAAAATTAGGTGCAAATGCAATTCTAGGTGTTTCCCTGGCTTGCTTAAGAGGAGCTGCAGGTATAGGATATCCATTATGGTCATACATTGCAAAAAATGAAGAAAAATGTACTTTACCAGTACCTTTAATGAATATATTAAATGGTGGCGCACATGCAAATTCTAATGTAGATGTCCAAGAATTTATGATTGTACCACATGGTTTCACTGATTTCAAAGTAGCTCTACGAGCC
>JBKEHQ010000032.1:0-14492 GCA_046710875.1 Candidatus Thalassarchaeaceae archaeon | reverse complement strand
TACATTCTTGCACCCCATATTCTAGTAAGTGCAGTATCATATAATCCAACTTTAGCCATTGCACCAGGATTAACCAAACCTGCACATTGGAATGGCCTTCCTATTTCTTTATGTTCTTCAATTAGTAGAACACGATGGTTAGATTGAGATAATTTTCCAGACAGGTATCCACCTATCGGGCCAGCTCCAACTACTACAATATCATATTCCTGTATCATAATATCCACTATTTCTTTTTCATTTTCTTCATCTTACCAATTAAATCACTAGCATCGCGTTTGTTAATTTCTTCAATTGTCGTTGTTTTAACTATTGCCATAGCATCCTCTACTTTGATACCTAATCTTTCTGCCATGGTCTTTATTGCCTTAACTTGAGGTTCTGTTGCTAAATTATCGCCATCTTTTTCTATTAATTTACCTATAATTATACTCGCTGAACCTTCTCTTCCTCCAGTTAGCTCATCTATGTCATTAATGCTATTGGATTTCAAGAAATCACTCAAATCTAAATTTAATTTATCAGTTAATTTAACTATTAATCCAACTTGTTTATCACTTGCGGGAAATGTAGCTCCACTTTCTATTACTTCGTCTAATATGACTCGCATTTCATCTCCTGTCAATTCTTCAACTTTTTTTCCTGATAGAATTTTCTTCTGTTCAGTATTATCTTTGCCCATTAATAAATTATTTAACAATATTATTTGTTTTTTAGATGGAACGCTCCTCTTCCAGATTTTTGCAGAATTATTAATTTCTTTAAAATTATCTACAAATGTGTGCCAAACAGTAGGTGCAGATTTAGAACTATTTTCTATTGCATCTAAATTCATTTCCATTTTGGCAGTAAATTCTTTATCAAACAAACCTTCATGATTCTCTTGATTATTATAAAATGGTACAACTTCTAACCACATTATCTTGCCGGAATCGGTTGGTTTTAATGATCCGTTGTTATTTTCTACATACTTTCTCTTATTCAGAGTTTGAATAGTTGTAACGTAAGTTGAAGGCCTGCCAATTCCAGCTTTTTTCATTTCTTGGACTATTGAACTTTCTGAATATCTTCTGGGAGGTTTAGTTTCATCTATCACTAAATCGGGATTATTATCTATCTTGTCTAAGGGCCATTTAGCACCAACATCTAGATTATATGCTGGTGGATTAATCTTTACATTATTATGATATTCCGCATACACTTCCTCCCAACCAGAATGAATTCTCCAGGATGCCATGCCTGTAATCATTTTTTCAAAATTATTAGTTTTGGCTTTTATGGAGCGGGTTTCACGTATTGAATCAGACATTTGTGAAGCAGCAAATCTTGACCAAATTAACCTGTAAAGAGATTGTGAGTCTTCATTACCACTTTTAAGTTCTATAATTTCAGGTCTTGTTGGCCTAATGGCTTCGTGTGCATCTTGAACATTTTTTGATCCTTTTTTTGCATCTGAACCTAACATTCCAGAGCCCAGATATTCAGAACCATATTTATCAGAAATATAATTTTGTACCGTATCTCTAGCGTCTTTATTAGTTCTAGTAGAATCTGTTCTAATGTATGTTACATGCCCAGAATTATAAAGCGCACCTGCAACATTACTAGTTCTTGAAACTGACCATCCCAAATTTGAACTTGCCGTTTGCAATAGTGTATCTGTAGTAAAAGGCGGTTTAGGCTTTCTAGAATTTTTACCTGATTTTATTGTAATAATCTCAATTGAATCATTTACTTCTAGATTTTTAACAGCGCTTTTTGCTAATTCAAGATTGTAAGTTCTATCTGGATGATGTTTACCTGAGTCATCTAACCAGGCTTGCTCGTCATCTTTTTCATGAAATCTTACCTTAAAATTAATATCTCCAGCATAGAAATTTACACTTTGAAATTTAATTGGTATGTGCTGTTCTCTTTCCAACTCTTTTTCCACAATAAATCCTAAAGTAGGCGTTTGCACCCTTCCCATTGATGCTAATCTCCAAGATCGAGAAAATCTCGAACATTCAAAACCTACTAACCTATCCATAAACCTTCTAACCTTCGCAGAATCTACTAGTGAGTAGTCTATTTCTCTTGCATCTGAAAGAGATTTAATGACTGAATCTTCTGTAATTTCGTTGAATGTAACTCTTTTTTGATTAGAAAAACCTTTTTTTGTAAAAATTTCACTAAGTCTCCAAGCAATGAACTCACCCTCTCTATCTGGATCCGTAGCGATATATATTTCATCGACATTTGATGATTTAGCATGTTTAATCATTTCTGTTATTTTCTTTTTTGCTCCAGTTGTCCAACTCCATGGAGGTTCAGGCAAGGTATCTAAATCAGATTCCCACATGGGTATACTAGAGTCTTTACTACCTTTACCTGGTAAATCTTCAACATGTCCTCCACATGCTTGAACAATCCATTCTTTGCCTAGGTATTTTTTTACAGTATTTGCTTTAGCTCCCGATTCTAAAATCATCAACTTCAAACTACTTCACAACCGAGACAAAGACAGTCTACGATTCTATCGAATTAAATGCCATGTATAAATGTGAGTTAATAAATTTTTTTTATTTCATCATTTTCATAATTATAGCCTTGATGAGATTCTATTTTTCTCTTCATCCCATGCTTCCTCAGATCCAGGTCCACCGCAACCAATACAACCAGGATATCCTGCTTCTACTAATTCTACAATTCGCATTTCAAAATCAATCCAAAATAGTATTGGGGAATTTTCAATCCAAATAATTTCTAATCGCATTGGTTCATGTTTACTAATTATTCCTATTATTTCTTCATTATTTTCTATTATGATTTCTTTCGAATTCGTTGATTTAGATTTAGTTATATCTAACAATACTGTTGGCGCCAAATCTGAAATTTTATTATTTAATTCTTGAATATTAACGTCCAATTGTTCATCAATTATAAAATTTAACTTTTCCGATTTCAAGACTCTCCTACATATTTCCCACAATGCTAAATCATAGGCTATCGAGTTCATTGTTATACTATGGTACACAACTATTGAAGAATATTGCCGTGTCCGGCAATATATGGGGTTGCCTTATCGTAGTTTTGTTCGGCCTATCCTGAAGGTAATGGATTCTGAGAAAGCCCATAAGAACAGTATCAATATTTTATCAAAATTCGGTGAAAGTACAACTGGACAACGACTATTAAATTCTATATATGGTGCACCAGATGAACCAATTACTGTTTTGAATAACCTATTTAGGCACCCACTTGGATTGGCTGCAGGTTTTGATAAAGGGGCAGATGTTTTGTCTTCATGGCCTTCATTGGGATTTTCTTGGGGTGAATATGGAGGAGTAACTAGATTTCCTCAAGATGGTAATCCTAAACCTAGAATGTTTAGAGCAGAAAAAGAAAATGCCCTAATCAACCGAATGGGTTTGAATAATCCAGGTGCAATTAATATAAAAGATAAATTAAATCAACGTAAATCCGCAGGCAATTGGCCTAGCATTCCTATCGCTGCAAACATTGGACGGTCTAGTAAAACCTCTAATGATAATGCACCTCAAGATTACTCTGACACCTTGGAAATATTATGGGATTATGCTGATATTTTTGTATTGAACGTATCTTCCCCAAACACTCCTAATCTTAGGGAACTTCAAAATCAGTCATATTTAGATTTAATTCTACGAGAATGTATGAAAGTTAGAGATAATTCAGCAGTATACAAACCAATATTATTGAAACTTTCTCCTGATAGGGATGATGAAAAAATTATTGATTCAGTAGATACAGCAATAAGACATAATATTGATGGATTTATTGCTACTAATACTACGATAAAGAAACCAGTACCGATGAATACGAAATCACGGAAAATATTGTCTCAGGAAGGTGGTTTATCAGGTAGGCCTTTACATAATAGATCTTTAGAAGTTATTACACTAATACATGGACATACAAATGGTAATTATCCAATAATAGGCGTTGGCGGTATTGAATCTCCTGATACAGCTTGGTCCGCTATAACATCAGGGGCTTCGTTATTGCAATTATATTCATCTTTGGTATTTCAAGGTCCTTCTGTAGTTTCAAATATTGTTAAAGGGATAAAAAAGCGACGTATTGATGAAGGATTTGTAAATATTTCCGAAGCAGTTGGATATAAGTCATTATAATTAAAAAAATCATGGAGATGCTACAATGGTTGCAAATAAATTTACTAAATTATTTATAATTAGTGTCTCAATGTTTTCGATATTCTTTTTAATGCTTTTGTCAGTAGATCCAGAAATACAATATTCTGTTGATGATATCATGAAAGAACCAGATGAATACGGCAACCTAGATATTTTTGTCAGGGGTGAAGTTGATAACTCAAGTTTATCATTGAGTGATAGTTTTTTTAATATATCGGGAATAACTTATGTAATTTCAGTTGATTATTCAGGAGCTTCACTACCTGAAGGATTCCATGAAGGATTAACGGTTGCAATCAAGGGTAAATTAGTAAAAGTAGATGATGAATGGACTTTATTTGCTACAGAAGTTATAACGGGCTGCCCTTCAAAATATGAAACTGTTGATAATTCTTAAGATGGATTAATTGATACGTTATGGGATGATGCGATGTACGGGCTAGGGGGAGCGTTGACGTGTTCTACAATTCACAAATCGTTGATAATGGTGACCTGAAGTTCGAGGGCGGCGTAGACGAACCACTGATGACTCATCGGTTAACGACGATGCTTCGCCCCCAAGAGATCCATGTTAGTGGAATTTTCTTCCGAAGGGAAGTCATGACCACTTTACACTTGGGAAACAGGTCAGGCGCGGAAGCGAGCAGCCCTACTGAGAATAATGGATGCCTTGGGATAGCGGAGTGGAGGAGATTGATGTCATATCATCTATGGTAACGTACGTCCACCGAGAACATGCCCACCTACAATTCATCTATGTTACTTAATTCATAAATTATTTTAAAAAATTCATCTGGAACAGGTTGTACGGATAGCCGACTTCCTTTTCTCAATAATGGCATCCCTTCTAGCAATGGATTCTCTCTCATTTCAGGGAGAGTAATTTTTTTAGTTTTTCCAATCGGTTCAATGTCTACCATAAACCATCTAGGATTTTCAGGAGTAGACTTTTCATCATAATAATTTGAATTAACATCCCATGATGTAAAATCAGGATAGGATTCTTTACAAATTTTGGCTATACCTGCTATATGCGGAGGTTTACAATTAGAATGATAGAATAATACTAAGTCACCTAATTTCATTTTATCTCTCATAAAATTTCTAGCTTGATAATTTCTTACTCCGTCCCAATGTGTGGAACCATCAGACACTAATTTATCCCAAGGATAAACATTTAATTCACTCTTCATTAGCCAATACTTTACCATGACACTCTCTCTATTATCTAATACATGAATGTTATTATCTACCAAGCATCTTCGGAATTACCGAATAATAATGCTGCATCTATTACGTCTATATCATCTCTAACAATTGCTCTTCTAATGCCAGCTGCTTTTACCATATTTTCAACTCCTCCGGTCAAGCCCCAATTCATCTTTACAAATAATGAATATATGGCAGGTAGTAACAATAAAGCTGACAATGCAGCTATAATTAATAGTACTATTATAACAGCAACGAAGGGTTTTATTGCTGGTATTGGTATTAGGAACGCACAAGACATCCCAGCAGCAGTTACAGTAGTCGCCTCGAACAAACTCATTCCTGTACTTGCACAAGCTGTTTTTATGGCATTTAAATCTCCTCCTAGTTCCTTAACTCTATTAGCAATATGAATTGAAAAATCAACTCCAACACCAACTAAAATGGATCCAATCATAACTGTAACTAGATTAAGGGGTACGCCATTAGTGTCCATTACTAACCACTGCATTCCAACCGTAAATCCAACCGGAACGGTAGTAAGCAAGGCGTATCTCAAATCTCTAAACACTAGTGCTAATGTTAAAACTGTAAACCCTAAGGCAAAGAATAATGAATTCCATTGTGATCCTACAATCATTTCATTAATTTCAATAGTTATTGGGGCCACACCGATTAGATTAGTTGCATCTATTGAATATTCCTTTTTTCCCGCACTTTCTGTCTTTAAATTGATAAGATTGACTGCCTTTGAGGTTGATTGACTGTCTAAAAATGGCATATCAATATAGATTAAATTTTTATCAAAATCATCGGATATGAAAAATTCTCTCATTTCGTCTGTTAGAGTATTATAGAATACGTATAGCAAAAAGTTTTGTACTTGCCTTCCGCCATCATCTTCTTGTGCGTCTAATGTATCTAATGCTGCCCAAAATGAAGCATTCCCTGAGGCTTCCCTATCAAATATTAATTCTGCTGCATCGTCAATAGCACCCGGTAGTGGCAACTCATCTAATAAATCCAATATCGGCGAACCTGAAATATTAACTCCAACTGCAATCGCTTTCATAAGAAATACTACAGACACTGCACTCGTATTTTCGATTCGATCACATTCAGCTGCCAATTCTTCAATTCCTTCTAAATTACCATACGGGTGATCAGCGGTGAATGAAAATGAGGGTTCTGCACCAATTGGGGCTTTTACCAAAATAAAACCTGGTTGACCAGAGTCAAATTCATCAGAGTAAACTTTCATTTTTTGAACTGCTGCAATTTCTTCTGGTGCCATGTCTAATAAGTCAATATTTTCTTCTATATTTTGCCTAGATATTCCTGCAGAAATTAGCATTAATAATAAAAATATTGATAGAGATACCTTTGTCCAATTGACTGGAACTTCTACTGCTTTGGTAAATAATTTAGGTGGTGGGTGTGAAGGCTTTTTTAAATCTAGTAATAATGTCAAATTAGGTACCATCAACATAGTCATTAAGTATACAACAACAATTCCCCCTGCCAATGACCAACCCACAGTTTGTATTGGCCGCATGGGAGTAAAAACTAATGATATGAATCCTATTATTGTTGTAGTTGCAGATAAAAATACAGCCTTTCCTGTTGAATTTAATGCCTCATCTATTTTCTCCCTAGGGCTGCCCTTTGCTTCTGCATATCTATTAGTAATGTGAAGGCCATATGAAACGCCCAATGCCAAGACAATCGGCCCTACTATTATTACTGTCATAGTTACTTCATAATTAGAAAAACCAATTATTCCCAATGTGATCCATACAGAACACAATGTCGGTAGACCAGTAATAATCACAACTTTTACGCCCTGAACAAATCTAATCCTGCCTGTTTGTAATAAATCACAATGGAATAAAAATAATCCGAATGAAACCGCTACTACTCCAACCGGAAACACAGTCCAAAATAATTTAAATGACTCTTCAGTGATTGCATTTGTTAAAGGCGTAGGGCCAGTCAATGTCATAGTTAAGTTACGTTCTTGCCATTTATTGTCAATAGAAATTTTATCAATTATTAATTGTGTCCTTTCAATTATTCCAGGAATTCCTCCATCATCATCTATGCCATCCCCATCTTTATCTAAATTTCCAGAAATCCCAAAAATTAAAACGCCCCTGTTCCAATGTTTCGCAGATATGTTGACCTGGTTTCCAGCAGCATCAAATGTCCCTACGTCCCTAACTAACTTATCTAAGGCGTTTTGTGGCATTTCTTCTAATATCCGATCTATCCTATCTTGTTCTTCAGGTATCGCATAATTTCCAATTAGATCAGATTGAGAATCTATTGTATCATTTGCAGAATCGGAAAAATCTTCATTTCCAGTTGCATCAGCAACGCCGTTAAAAAATGCTTTCATAAGGCGCCCTGCACTAGAATTGACTTCCTTTATCACGGTAGATATGGATAATACATATACGATGGAATCGTCATCCCCTCTATCATTTCTATTGGAATTAATACTTCTTTCGACCTGATCCAATTCATCTAAAATTAATTTTTGCGTAATATTATAATCTTCGGATTCTACGTAAACAATCATGATGTTAGTTGTCCAATTTTCTCCAACTTCTTCAAGAAGATTTTTGGAACTTGAGGGATCCGTAGATTCAGGAAGATAAACATCCATTTCACCATTTACATTCAATGCACTCTCTTCACTACACCAACTCGGCTCATACCCTGTTCTACAATCATTAACACCTGAATGCGAAGTAAAAAATCCCGTTATCAATAAACAAAAAATAACAGTCAATGCTGGAAACATTGTGAGTAAATTGGTGGTCGTTGCTCCTCTAAATTTCCTTTTTAAATTATTTGTAAATTTGGAAAAATTTTTTAATTTTCCATCAAGCCCATCATTACTCATGTCGGGCCCCTATTATATGCTGTATGAAGGAAGGACTTCAACCTCTCGCATTAAATTCTCATAAATACGTTATAATCCAATGCCATATATTGGTAACGGTCAAGAGTAACATACACTCGCGCACAATGTAAATGGAGGTAGTGTAATGAATAAACCTAAAATTTCTGATAAAAGATGGTCTATAGATTTGGAAAAAAAAATACAAGAAAATCATTACCTTGAAGTTGGACAATTTTATTCATTTAATCCAAATAGCGATAAGGAATTATTTGTAATAGATACCCCTCCTCCATATCCAAGTGGAACTTGGCATATTGGTGCAGTAGCTCAATACAGTATGATAGATGTTATTGCAAGAAGTCAAAGGTTACTCGGTAAAGAAGTATTTTTTCCATGGGGCGTAGATAGGAATGGAATAAATATTGAATTTACAGTAGAAAAATCTACTGGGCGTAAGATGCGAAGTTTCGAGCGATCCGAATTTTTAGATTTATGTTCAAAAACTATAGAAAACTTCACTCAAGAGATGAGACATACAGCAAAGAGAGTTGGATTATCTTGTGATTTTGATAAAGAATACCTTACTGACTCCCCGGAATATAGATCATTAACTCAATCAATATTCGTTGAATTATTTAAAAAAGGAGATATTATAGAAGATCTCCGTCCTAATATATATGATCCAGTAGAAGGTACAACAATAGCAGATGCAGAAGTTCAGAGGGTAGAAAGAAAAACTAAATTATGTAATATAAAATGGTTAACGGAAGATGATGAAGAAATAATTATTACGACTACTAGGCCAGAGTTAATTTGCGCATGTGGAGTTGTTGTAGTTCATCCAGAGGATACTAGATATTTACATTTAATTGGCAAAAATATTAATTTACCTCTGTCAGTAAGCAACAGAGATAGCAACGTCAAAATTCTTTCACATCCATCTGTAAAAATGGATTTTGGTAGCGGAGTTCTAATGGTTTGTTCGTTTGGTGATCAAAATGACGTCGCAATTTTTAGGGAATTCGGATTAAAACCATTTCAAGCTATTGACTTAGACGGGAAAATGACCTCCATTTCAGGTGATTTATCTGGTTTATTAATTAAAGATGCAAGGAATTTAGCAATAGAGATACTGGATAATGAAGGAAAAATAGATTCAATATCTGATCATATTCAAGAAATTCCAGTTAGCGAAAGAGGAAATAATCCTATAGAAATTATTTTATTAAAAGAATGGTATGTCCGCCAAACTCATATCCAAGATAGATTATTAGAATTATCAAATAAAAGTAATTTTATTCCTAAAAGAAATAAACAATTTTTACATGATTGGATGGATGGAATATCTATAGATTGGCCAATTAGCAGGAGACGTTGGTACCACACTGAGATACCTATATGGTATTCTGAAGATGGAACAAAAATTATTGTCCCTCCAAAAGGCACTTATGTCCAACCTTGGTTAAATTCTCCACCCGATGGTTCAGAGATAATAGATCGTAATTCTAGAAATTTTATTAGTATTTACGATAATAAAACTTCCGATCTTGGAGTTATAACTGGTGAAAATAAGGTATTTGATACTTGGATGGACTCATCTAATTCTAATTTATTTGTATCTGGTTACATGCAAGATGAGGAAATATTTTCTAAAAGTCATCCTACTTCATTAAGGCCCCAAGGAAAAGAAATAGTTAGAACTTGGTTATATTATACAATATTAAAAAATGCTCTATTATTGGATAAACCGGCTTTTTCTAATGTGTGGATAGATGGATTAGGAATGGACCCTTGGGGAAGAAAAATGTCAAAATCATTGGGAAACGGCATTGATGCCAATTCGGTTTTAGAATGCGGAAGTGGAGGTAAAACCGGCTCTTGGAAAATAAAAGGTCCGAACGGCAAGCAAGTTCAACTTAAGGCTAATAAAATTGGAAGTGAATGTTTCAGGCTTTGGAAAGCTTGTGATGCCCAAGTTGGTGATGATTTCCACATAAATCCTGAAGAAATTGAGTCTAAATATTTCGGAGTTTTAACTAAAATATTTAACGTTTCAAGATTTGCTAGTCAATTTGATGTACCTGAAGATCTTGATAAAATTCCAGAAGACCTATCACTTGAAGATAAATGGATTCTTCAAGAATTCTCACAGGTATTAAATAAAGTAGAATCTTCTTGGAATGAAATTGATATATATACTGCAGCACAGACTATCAAGAATTTTAGTACAGGAATTTTTCCTAGCCATTGGTTAGAAATGGCTAAAACAAGATTGTATGAATTTGACAAATCCGCCACATGGACATTACATAGAATTGTAAAAGACATATTAACAATTTTCTCCCCCATATGCCCTTTCTTTACTCATTATATTTCTATGGAAATCTATAATATTAGTTCAATTAGTATCCAAGAATATCCTATGCTAAATCTGTCGAATGATGATTCTGATTATGCTAAAGTAAGTCCAATAACTAATTCACTTACTGAATTTAATTCATTGATTTGGAAAACTAAAAAAGAAAATAACCTTTCTTTAAAATCACCTTTATCTAATGTCAAAATCCCTTTAGAATTAATGATTTTAAAAGATCCTCTTACAAAGATGCACAATTTAGAATAATTCCTAATTCAATTTTGAATGGGGTTTTTTACCATTAAAATAATCATCTAATAATGTAACCATTTCTTCCCCAATCCTTCTTTGAGCTTCTAGAGTTGCTGCACCAATATGGGGAGTTCCTTGAAAATTATCATGATTAATCAAATCATTTATGCCCGGCGGTTCTTTTTCAAATACATCCATAGATACTGTTGATAATTCTCCATTATTTAGTGATTTTAATATATCTTCTTCATTCAATATTCCTCCTCTTGCACAGTTTACAATATGTCTGCCGCAATTTACTCCATCATCTCCACTCCTAGGCATCATCATTATTCTATTTGAATTTACTAGATGATGGGTTTCATCGGAATAATTACAATGAATGGATATATGTGTACAATTCTTAAAAACATCATCTACGTTTTCATGCAGGGTACAATTTTTTTCCTTCGCAATCTCTTTCGGAAGGTATGGGTCATAACAATGCAGGTTCATGCCTAAGGCTTCTGCAATCTGGGCGACGCCTTGTGCAATTCTTCCAAACCCAATTAATCCTAGATTTTTACCACTTAACTCTGTACCTCGCAAGAATTTTTTCGTCCATTCTCCATTTTTTAAATCAGAGGTACCTTTTGAAATGTATCGAACTGAAGATAATAGATGCCCTATCGTAATTTCTACTACACTTTGGGTCGATGATTGAGGCGTATTGCACACTACGATATCAAACTTTGTTGCTGCTTTTATGTCTATATTGTCCACTCCCACTCCTCCTCTGCCAATGAATCCTAATCCTCCACTACTATTCTTTGATACTGATAGGATTTTTTCGTTTAATTTTGTAGCACTTCTAATTACAATAGCATCATAATTTGATAATATTCCACCCTCTAATTCTTCTGGTTGAAAATATTTTTCAGTAACTATATGACCTAATTTTCTCAAATCAATTACTGCAGATTCTGCCATTCCATCGGTAACTAGTATATTCCCCATAGTTCTTCTTCGTGGGATTAATCCAATGAACTTTGTCTTAATTTACTTTGAAATCACAATATTTGACCGCTTTGTTATTGAGTACGATATGGTCAGCATATTATGTGGTAGAATCACTGGAGTCCTTATTTACTGCATTTTTAATTTTATTATCTCCTGTGATATTGGCTCTACCAGTTTCATTTGCATGGCGTTGGTGGGTCGGAATGGAACCAGAACAAGAATATTATAGGGAAAAAGTTCGTACAGTACTTGATTCAGGTATACCAATAAGGAAATATAGGGGTCAATTAGATGCTGAAGCAAGAAAAGTCCATCTCAATTCAGATAGGCAAGCAAGAATTGAGTCTGATCTACTTCACCCCCTTAGATTGCAGCACTTCCTTTTGTTTCCTAGTTTGATAGTTTGGCCATTAGTGGGATTATTTGCAGCAATAATTACTCTACCAATGATGCCAGTTCTAAGATTACTTGAATGGATATTAATTGAAAAATCTATTTTATCTTGGGTCACAAGGTTTGTTCAAAAACTAACTAGGTGGGAAATTGTTGGCATTCCTAGGCTCGATGATGGTGCTAAAGAGCTAGACAGAGTATTGGCGTCTATACATAGAATGCCTATTACAGTTTTTCTCGGCCTATTTACATACTTAATAATTTCATATATGCCACTTAGTGTAAAAAATATTATGCTTGTTAGTGCAATTGTATACATATTTCTAGTTTCTTTTATATCAGTAATAAGGGCAGCTACTGCAAGTGCATTAGTGTTCGCTGATCCTACAAATCGTAGATTAATTCCAATGGATACCTTTGTTGAAAATGCCCTTGGTCCATGGGTAGGCGTTGGATTATTATTTCTATTATCTAGACAATTGATGTATGGGGGTCAGATAAGAAGTGATCCTGCACTCGCCGATCCTGTAGCCTTTTCCATCAGTGTACTTCTCGTATTATATACTGCAACAATTATTGGGATAACAGTAGAATTAAGCTTTTTTAGATTAAGGGGATCAAGTGTAAGGAAATCCTTTCAACGGCAAATAGTTGATATTTTCAATCCAACATTGTATTTGTTTACACGCCATAAAGGATCTTTACACATATCTCCTGTAATGCCTCTTTCAGAATGGTTAGATGGTGATGAAAAATTAGAAATAGAGATTTAATCTAATTTTTCAATTAAAAATGATATATTTTCTACTGTTTCTATAGAAGTCATATTTTCATATTTTTTTGGAATTATGCCTAATGAAATTACCATTTCATTAAATTTATAAGAAGATTTTATTTTAATTTTACCACCATCAATTATTCTAAATTTATTCTTATTATGATTAGAATTAGCCCTTAGTCTAACTAATGTGTTATTTATTTTACCTCTACTATCTAATCTCGCGTGAATCTCTTGACCCGGATAACACCCTTTGTTTAATTTTACTAAATGATTTAATTTTACATCAAAAGGTATGGAATTATTTATGTCCAAATAATCCACAATACCCAACTCTATTCTCATGATATCCCAATTATCAATCGTGGATTCGAGAATATTACATTCTTTCATGACGTATTCCATTGAATTTTTTTCTTCAATCGGAACAAGTATCTCTAATATCTCGTATCCCGTACCGCTTGTCATAGATACTATCATATTTCCATATTCTTTCCATATATTGCCCTTTAATTCTTTAATATCAATGTGGATAAAATCTAAAATTTTAGTAATGTTAGTTCCGACTACTCTGTATGAAATTATAGCATCATCACCATCTATTACATTAATTTTTTTATCCCAGGGAATCCCTTTTACCAATTGAGATCTAATCTCACTTCCATTGATACTATTATTAATAATAATGGCTTCATTATCAAGAATATAAATTTTTAATTGATCTAATATTCTCCCATTAGAATGGCAAATAATTGAATCATGTATTTCATTAATTTCACAGCCAATAATTTTGGTAGTAATTATTTTATCTAAATGTTCTAATATTCCAGGTCCACTAAGTATAGATTTCGCATTATTTGAAATAATGTAATTGCCCGTTGGATATAAAAATTTAGTCAAATGCATTCAACACCTTAACCAAAAGATTGCCCACAGCCACATTCTCTTTCTGCAGTAGGATTTTTAATTTGAAAACCGCCACCCATTAAAGTATCTTTATAATCTAATTCTATTCCATTTAGGAGGCTACTATCTTTGTTATGAATAAGTATACCTATTCCGTTTACATCTATTCTCTGAAAATCTCCATCATTAGGATTTTCTGTTATTTTCATATCGTATAAATAACCTGAACAACCTCCGGCTTCAGCGCTTATAACTAATACGTGAGTATCGTAATCATCTTGCATAGATTTTTTCATAGCATCAATTGCAGAATCTGTTACATTAATTTTAACGTTAACTATCTCCACTTCTTCAAATACGGGGAGTGAAAAACCTGAACCATCTAGTAATCCCATGGCTACCTGTAACGTTGGTATTATTTGAATAATTGTGTAAAAATAAAATCTAACCCATTAATAATAACATAAAACCTTCTGCGGAGTATAGTGGTTGGAGTAGAGAGCAGAAGTATTGTTC